>NZ_JBEYHT010000008.1:0-184635 GCF_040635425.1 Streptomyces laurentii
AAGGCCCTAGGGCCGCGGTTCGTGTGGGGTGGCCGTCGTGGGCCGGCTCCCGCCCCTGGGAATGCGGGAGGGGTGAAAGACGACAGTGCGCCCCCACCCGCGCGGGTGGGGGGGGCCGGGGGGCCACCGGCGCCGGGGCGCCGAGGCGGGGGCCGTCGCCCCCGCCCGCTCGCGGCCCGGGCGCAAGCACCAAGGGCGGGAGGGGAGGGAGGGGGTGGGGGAGGGGGAGCCCCCTCCCGGTTACGCGTCGCCGCCCGCCGTCCCCGGGTCCGCCGCCGACGCGTCCAGCAGCTGGTACCGGTCGATGGCCTGCTTCAGGGCCGAGCGGTCGACCTTGCCCTCGCGGGCGAGTTCGGTGAGCACCGCGAGCACGATCGACTGGGCGTCGATGTGGAAGAAGCGGCGGGCCGCGCCTCGCGTGTCCGCGAAGCCGAAGCCGTCCGCGCCCAGCGAGTTGTAGGTGCCCGGCACCCAGCGCGCGATCTGGTCCGGCACCGAACGCATCCAGTCGGAGACCGCGACGAACGGCCCCTGCGCGGCCTGGAGCTTGCGCGTCACGTACGGGACGCGCTGCTCCTCCTCCGGGTGCAGCAGGTTGTGCTCCTCGACGGCCACGGCCTCGCGGCGCAGCTCGTTCCAGGAGGTCGCGGACCACACGTCGGCGCGGACGTTCCACTCCTCGGCGAGGATCCGCTGCGCCTCCAGCGCCCACGGCACGCCGACACCCGACGCCATGATCTGCGCGGGGATCGCCCCGGCCTCGCCGCGCCGGTAGAGGTGGATGCCCTTGAGGATGCCCTCGACATCCACGTCCGCCGGCTCCGCCGGGTGCTGGATCGGCTCGTTGTAGACCGTCAGGTAGTAGAAGACGTCCTCCGAGTCCGGCCCGTACATGCGGCGCAGACCGTCCTGGACGATGTGCGCGATCTCGAAGCCGAAGGCCGGGTCGTAGGCGACACAGGCCGGGTTGGTCGAGGCGAGCAGATGGGAGTGGCCGTCGGCGTGCTGCAGGCCCTCACCGGTCAGCGTGGTCCGGCCGGCGGTCGCGCCGAGCACGAAGCCGCGCGCCAGCTGGTCGGCCATCTGCCAGAACTGGTCGCCGGTGCGCTGGAAGCCGAACATCGAGTAGAAGACGTAGACCGGGATGAGCGGTTCGCCGTGCGTGGCGTACGCCGAGCCGGCCGCGATCAGCGAGGCGGTGCAGCCCGCCTCCGAGATGCCGTCGTGCAGCATCTGGCCGGTCGGGGACTCCTTGTACGACAGGAGCAGTTCGCGGTCCACGGCCTCGTACTGCTGGCCGAGCGGGTTGTAGATCTTGGCGCTCGGGAAGAACGAGTCCATGCCGAAGGTGCGGTACTCGTCAGGCGCGATCAGCACGAAGCGCCGGCCGAGTTCCTTGTCCCGCATCAGGTCCTTGAGCAGCCGGACGAAGGCCATCGTGGTGGCGATGGACTGCTGCCCGGAGCCCTTCTTGACCGCCGCGTACGTCTTGTCGTCGGGCAGTTCCAGCGGCTTGGCGCGGACCACGCGGGAGGGCACGTAACCGCCGAGCGCCTTGCGGCGGTCGTGCATGTACTGGATCTCCTCGGAGTTCCGGCCCGGGTGGTAGTACGGCGGCAGGCCCTCCTCCAACTGCTGGTCCGTGATGGGGATGTGCAGCCGGTCGCGGAAGCCCTTGAGGTCGTCGACCGTGAGCTTCTTCATCTGGTGGGTGGCGTTGCGGCCCTCGAAGTTGGGGCCCAGCGTCCAGCCCTTGACGGTCTTGGCGAGGATCACCGTCGGCTGGCCCTTGTGCGCCTTGGCCGCCGAGAACGCCGCGAAGATCTTCCGGTGGTCGTGACCGCCGCGCCCCAGGTGCAGGATCTGGTCGTCGGTCATGTTCTCGACCATGGTCCGCAGCCGCTGGTCGTCGCCGAAGAAGTGGTCGCGGATGTACGCGCCGGTCTCCGTGGCGTACGTCTGGTACTGGCCGTCCGGGGTGGTGTTCATCCGGTTGACGAGGGTGCCGTCGCGGTCCTGGGCGAGCAGCGGGTCCCAGGAGCGGTCCCAGATGAGCTTGATGACGTTCCATCCGGCGCCGCGGAAGACCGACTCCAGCTCCTGGATGATCTTGCCGTTGCCGCGTACCGGGCCGTCGAGCCGCTGGAGGTTGCAGTTGACGACGAAGGTGAGGTTGTCGAGGTTCTCCCGGGCCGCGAGGGTCAGCTGGCCGAGCGACTCCGGCTCGTCCATCTCGCCGTCGCCGAGGAACGCCCACACGTGCGAGCGGGAGGTGTCGGCGATGCCGCGCGCCTCCATGTAGCGGTTCATCCGGGCCTGGTAGATCGCGCCGAGCGGGCCGAGGCCCATCGACACGGTCGGGAACTCCCAGAAGTCCGGCATCAGCCGCGGGTGCGGGTACGACGACAGGCCGTTCGGGAACCGCGACTTCTCCTGCCGGAAGCCGTCGAGCTGGGTCTCGGTCAGCCGGTCGAGGAGGAAGGCGCGGGCGTAGATGCCGGGGGAGGCGTGGCCCTGGAAGAAGATCTGGTCGCCGCCGTCGCCCTCGTCCTTGCCGCGGAAGAAGTGGTTGAAACCGACGTCGTAGAGCGACGCGGAGGAGGCGAAGGTCGCGATGTGGCCGCCGACGCCGATGCCCGGGCGCTGGGCGCGCGAGACCATGACGGCGGCGTTCCAGCGGGTGGCGTTGAGGACCTTGCGCTCGATTTCCTCGTTGCCGGGGAAGTACGGCTCGTCCTTGGTCGCGATGGTGTTGACGTAGTCCGTGCTGCGCATCTCCGGCACGGCGACGCGCTTCTCGCGGGCCCGCTCGATCAGCCGCAGCATGAGATAACGGGCCCGCTCCCGGCCTCGCTCGTCGACGGCGGCGTCCAGGGAGTCGAGCCATTCCCGGGTCTCTTCCGGGTCGAAGTCGGGAACCTGGCTGGGAAGGCCGCCAATGATGATCGGGTTGCGATCGGATGCGGAAGCCACGCTATTCCTTCGCTGGTCGGTGGAGCCCGCGGGGGAGGGAAACCCCGCTGGGGCCGGGATGCTCATCGTGTACCCCGCCGACGGTAAACGTCATCTTTACCGAGCGGTAACCCTCTCGGGGGCGCCTTGTCCGGTCAAATCGCAACCTTACGCCCAACCCGCGCATGCGTTTCGTCCGACCGTTCGGCAGACTGAAGCCGCGTAGTCCCCCATTAAGGGGCGAAGCGTGCATGATTCGTCACGGAGCGCGACGGGATCCGGCCGGAAGTTGCGGCGAGACGGCCCCAAACGTCACCGTTTCGGCGGTCTCATCGGCCGGGTACTTGCGCGATCCGCCCCGGCACGTGTGGACTACGGCCAGCACCGTGCGTACGCGCGCGGTCAAAGCATTTATCCGTTACATGATCAGGAGGCAAGCCGTGAGCGCGACCGCGGACCACGCGGAGGAGCGGACCAACCCGGCAGCGAGGCTGGGGTTCGAGCCCGGACAGGTGGTCCAGGAGATCGGCTACGACGACAACGACGTCGACCACGATCTCCGTGAAGGCATCGAGTCCATCATCGGCCAGGACCTCGTGGACGAGGACTACGACGACGTCGCCGACGTCGTGCTGCTGTGGTTCCGCGACGAGGACGGCGATCTCACCGACGGCCTGGTGGACTCCATCGGTCTTCTGGAGGATGGCGGCCAGATCTGGCTGCTGACGCCGAAGACGGGCCGCGACGGCTACATCGAGCCGAGCGACATCAACGATGCCGCGCAGACCGCTGGTCTCTCCCAGACCAAGAGCATCAGCGTCGCCAAGGACTGGGTCGGCACTCGACTCGGCACCCCGAAGCGCTGATACCCATACGCTGCACGAGCCCCCACCGGGATCACCCGGTGGGGGCTCTGCGCGCGTCGGAGGCGGGGTCTTAGGGTGGGTTTCACCGGTTCGGCCCAAACGGCCGGGCCGACGGCGGAAGGGATGCGTACGCGATGGCCATCGAGATCGGTGCCGAGGCTCCGGACTTCGAGCTGAAGGACAACCACGGTCGCACCGTGCGGCTCTCCGACTTCCGGGGCGAGCGCAACGTGGTGCTCTTCTTCTACCCCTTCGCCTTCACGAGTGTCTGCACGGGTGAGCTGCGCGAGCTGCGCGACCACCTGGACACCTTCGTCAACGACGACACCCAGCTGCTCGCCGTCTCCAACGACTCCATGCACAGCCTGCGCGTCTACGGGGAGCAGGAGGGCCTGGAGTTCCCGCTGCTCTCCGACTTCTGGCCGCACGGCGTCGCGTCCCGCGCCTACGGCGTCCTCGACGAGGACAAGGGCTGCGCGGTGCGCGGCACCTTCGTCATCGACAAGGCCGGCACGGTCCGCTGGTCGGTCGTCAACGCCCTGCCGGACGCCCGCGACCTCGACGATTACGTCAAGGCGCTCGCGACTCTCTGACGACGCTCGGGCGAAACGTCTGTTTCTGCGGGGAACCCGTCACTAGGATCCAGACGTTGATCCCAATGCCAACGCACGACCCGGGGGCCGACGCCCCCGGAAACCAATGGAGGGACTCGTGGGAGTCAGCCTCAGCAAGGGCGGCAACGTCTCGCTGACCAAGGAGGCCCCTGGCCTGACCGCCGTCACGGTCGGTCTGGGCTGGGACGTCCGCACCACCACCGGTACGGACTTCGACCTCGACGCCAGCGCCATCCTGGTGAGCGAGGCGGGCAAGGTCCGCAACGACCAGGACTTCGTCTTCTTCAACAACCTGAAGAGCGCCGACGGCTCGGTCGAGCACACCGGTGACAACCTCACCGGCGAGGGCGAGGGTGACGACGAGCAGGTCAAGGTCGACCTGGCCGGTGTCCCGGCCGACGTGGCCAAGATCGTCTTCCCGGTGTCGATCTACGACGCCGAGAACCGGCAGCAGTCCTTCGGCCAGGTCCGCAACGCGTTCATCCGCGTCGTGAACCAGGCCGGCGGCGCCGAGATCGCGCGGTACGACCTCTCCGAGGACGCCTCGACCGAGACCGCCATGGTCTTCGGCGAGCTGTACCGCCACGGCGCGGAGTGGAAGTTCCGCGCCGTCGGCCAGGGCTACGCCTCGGGCCTGCGCGGCATCGCGCAGGACTTCGGCGTCAACGTCTGATCGGACGGACGGGCGTCTGTCCGCCGGGATCGGCCGGACAGGCACCAGCAGGCAGGCTCCGGCGCCGCACCCCGGGTGCGGCGCCGGAGGCGCCTCGTCGCGTACGCGCGGCGCGGGCGGCAGTAGCACCACAGCAGTGACACAGGCGGCGCGGGCGGCGTGAGCGGTGCGCGCGGCACTGGCGACACCACAGCGGTACACCCAGGGGAGGAATCATCGTCATGGGCGTCACACTCGCCAAGGGAGGCAATGTCTCCCTCTCCAAGGCCGCTCCCAACCTCACCCAGGTGCTCGTGGGCCTCGGCTGGGACGCGCGCTCCACCACCGGAGCCCCCTTCGACCTCGACGCCAGCGCTCTGCTGTGCCGTTCGGGAAGGGTCCTCGCGGACGAGTACTTCGTCTTTTACAACAACCTCACGAGCCCCGAGGGCTCCGTCGAGCACACCGGCGACAACCTGACCGGTGAGGGCGACGGCGACGACGAGTCGCTGATCGTGGACCTCAGCCGGGTGCCGGCCCAGTGCGACAAGATCGTCTTTCCGGTGTCGATCCACGAGGCCGACAACCGCGGTCAGACCTTCGGTCAGGTGTCCAACGCGTTCATCCGCGTCGTCAATCAGGCGGACGGGCAGGAACTCGCCCGCTACGACCTCTCCGAGGACGCCTCGTCCGAGACCGCGATGATCTTCGGCGAGCTCTACCGCTACCAGGACGAATGGAAGTTCCGGGCGGTGGGTCAGGGGTACGCCTCCGGACTTCGGGGGATCGCTCTAGACTTCGGGGTCAATGTTTCGTAAAGCCTCGTATACCTCACGATGGGGAAGACAGTGATTCTGAAAACCTTCGGCTGGTCGTTCGCGATCACAGCGCTCGGCCTGGCGGCCGCCGTGCTGTACGGGGGGTGGGAGGCGTTCGGAGTCGTCGCGATCCTCTGCATCCTCGAGATCTCGCTCTCGTTCGACAACGCGGTGGTCAACGCCGGAATCCTGAAGAAGATGAATGCCTTCTGGCAGAAGATCTTCCTCACGATCGGCGTGCTCATCGCCGTCTTCGGCATGCGGCTCGTCTTCCCCGTCGTGATCGTCGCGGTCAGCGCCAAGATCGGCCCGATCGAGGCCGTGAACCTGGCGCTCAACGACGCCGACCGCTACCAGGAACTGGTCACCGACGCCCACCCGTCGATCGCCGCGTTCGGTGGCATGTTCCTGCTGATGATCTTCCTCGACTTCATCTTCGAGGAGCGTGACATCCAGTGGCTGCGCTGGATCGAGCGTCCGCTGGCCAAGCTCGGCAAGGTCGACATGCTGTCGGTCTGCATCGCGCTGATCGTCCTGCTCGTCTCCTCGATGACCTTCGCGGTCCACGCGCACCAGCACGGCGGCACCCACGTCGACAAGGCGCAGACGGTGCTCATCTCCGGCATCGCCGGCCTCATCACGTATCTCGTCGTCGGTGGCCTGTCCAGCTACTTCGAGAACAAGCTGGAGGAGGACGAGGAGCGCGAGCACGAGGCCGAGGAGGAGGCCGCGCGCAGCGGCAAGAAGGTCTCCACCATCGCCCTCGCGGGCAAGGCCGCGTTCTTCATGTTCCTCTACCTCGAGGTCCTCGACGCGTCGTTCTCCTTCGACGGTGTCATCGGCGCCTTCGCCATCACCAACGACATCGTCCTGATGGCGCTCGGCCTCGGCGTCGGTGCGATGTACGTCCGTTCGCTGACCGTCTACCTGGTCCGCCAGGGCACCCTCGACGACTACGTCTACCTGGAGCACGGCGCCCACTACGCCATCGGCGCCCTCGCCGTGCTGCTGCTGGTCACCATCCAGTACGAGATCCCCGAGATCATCACCGGCTCCATCGGCGTGCTGCTCATCGCCCTGTCCTTCTGGTCCTCCGTGCGCCGTAACAAGGCGCTCGCGGCGGCCGAGGGCGGCGCCGGCAGCCCCGATGACAAGACCGGGGTTCCGTCCGGGGTGTGACACCCCCGACAATGAGGAACGCTTCACTGCGGGGCGGCCGGTGCACCCGGCCGCCCCGCGGCGTGTCCGACGAGATGTGACGACAGTGGGGGGTGCGGCCCATGGGCTTCTTCGACAATCTCTTTCCGGGCCGGGGGGATCCGTTCGGCGCGGGCGACTCGGCGTCGGGCTCCATCGATCTGACCCGCCGCCGCCCCACCGTCTCCCTCACCAAGCAGGGCGCCGCCACCGGCAACCTCCGGGTCAACCTCTCGTGGCGGATGCGCAGCCCCGATCTGGAGTACCGCTCGCGGTCGGCCGGCACCCTGCTGCGCCACCCCATGAAGCTCTTCAAGCCGGACGAGTTCCAGGCCCACACCCAGGGCGTGGCCAACGTCGACCTCGACCTCGGCTGCCTCTACGAGCTGACCGACGGCAGCAAGGGCGTGGTCCAGCCGCTCGGCGACCTCCTTGGCGAGATCAACGAGCCGCCATACGTGAAGCTCAGCGGCGACGACCGGCTCGGCTCGGGCTCCGGCGAGACGATCCACGTCAACCTCGACCACCGCGACGAGATCAAGCGGCTGCTGTTCTTCGTCTACATCTACGACGAGACGCCGGCCTTCGACCGCACCGACGCCAAGGTCACGCTCTACCCGAGCAACGGCCCGCGGATCGAGATCGAACTCGACGAGGATGCGCCGCAGGCCCGGTCCTGCGCCGTCTTCAAGGTCGAGAACGTCAAGGGCGAGCTGACGGTCCGCCGCGAGGTGCGGTTCGTGTACGGCTTCCAGTCCGAGCTGGACCGGTTGTACGGCTGGGGCATGCAGTGGGGCCGCGGCTTCAAGAGCCGCACCTGAGCGGCGAGCGTGCCGGCCGGTCCGTCGAGCCGCCGGGCCGCCACGCCGTGGAACGCGAGGGGTCCGGCCGTGGCCGGACCCCTCGGTCGCGTGGTGGTCCCGCTGATCAGCGGCCGATGAACTGCGGACCCATCGGCGGCATCCGGAACCCCGGGGCCGCGTGCGGATAGCCGTACGCGGCGTCCCCGGCGTGCGCCGCGGCCGGCTGCGGATAGCCGTACGCGGGGGCGTGCGCCGGAGCGCCGGCCGGCTGCGGGTACCCGTACGCGGGGGCGGGGGCGGGGGCGTGCGCGGGGACCGGCGGCTGTGCGGGCGCCGGGGGAGCGGTCGGCTGCGGCGGTACGGCCGGGGCCTGGACCATCGTCGCGTCCGGGTCGTGCGCCGGGGCGGCGGCCTGTGCCGGTACGGCCTGCTCCGCGGATCCGGCGAGGTCGGCGTCCGCCGGGCCGCCGGCGCCGTCCGCACCGTCGTCGACCGACACCCCGAAGGCCGTGGCGAGCCCGACGAGGCCCGTCGGATAGCCCTGCCCGACCGCCCGGAACTTCCAGTCGTCCCCGCGCCGGTACAGCTCGCCGCAGATGATCGCGGTCTCCTCGCCGGTCTCCGCCGCCACGTCGAACACCGCGAGCGGTTCGCCGCCCGCCGCGCCCGCGGCCGCGTCGTACACCTGGATCCGCAGGTCGGTGACGTGCCCGAAGGTGCCGCCGTCCGAGGACGCCGCGATCACCACCTGGTCGACCGAGGGGTCCAGGGTGCCCAGATCGGCCTCGACGGTGTCCGTCAGCCCCTCCGGCTCCCGCTTCTTGGCGAGCCGCCGTACCAGGCCCGACGGGTGCCGGGGCTGGTTGTAGAAGACGAAGTCCTCGTCGGAGCGCACCCGCCCGTCCGCGCCGAGCAGCAGGGCCGACGCGTCCACGTCGGGCACCCCGGGTCCCGGGGTCCAGCGGAGCACGGCCCGTACGGCCGCGGTGTCGAGAGGGACGTTGGAGCCCTTCAGCATCGCGTGCGTCATGCCCGTCATCTTCCCTGCCCGCCCGCCCGCCGGACAACGCGGGGGGCCGTTTCGGAGGGTCCGGATACGGACGAGTTACCAGATCTTCACGCACGCGGGGAACTACGGACACCCCTCCCTACGTACTATTACCGGCCACATATCGTCAGGGCCGCCCATCCAGTCGGGGAGATCAATGCGTCATTTCGGGCATGTCCCGGCCGCGGTGCGAGCGGATCTCTTCCACCGGGAGCCCGCGGAGTTCACGGCGGCCGCGCCCGCGGCCACCCTCGCGACGGCCCTCGGGGCCACCCTCTACAGCCCCGCCACCCGGCCCCGGCTCGCCGAGGACATACGCAAGCAGGCGGCGCGCGGAGTCGTCTCCATGGTGCTGTGCCTGGAGGACTCGATCAGCGACGACGAGGTGGAGGCGGGCGAGGCCAACCTGGTCCGGCAGTTCGCCGACCTCGCGGGGGCCGACCTCGCGCGGGCCGCCGAGGGGGAGGGCTCCGGCCTGCCCCTGCTCTTCGTCCGGGTCCGCGAGCCCCGGCAGATCGCGGACCTCACGGACCGGCTTGGCGAAACGGTTCGCCTGTTGTCCGGATTCGTACTCCCCAAGTTCACCGGCCCTCGTGGCCGCCCCTTCCTCGACGCGCTCCGCGCCGCCGAGCGGACCCACGGCCACCGGCTCTTCGCCATGCCCGTCCTGGAGTCCCCCGACCTGCTCCACCGAGAGACCCGCACCGAGACCCTGGCCGGCATCGCCGCCCTCACCGCCGAGCACCGCGAGCGGATCCTCGCCCTCCGCCTCGGCGTCACCGACTTCTGCTCCGCCTACGGGCTGCGCCGCTCGCCCCACATGACCGCCTACGACATACGGATCGTGGCCGACGTCATCGGCGACGTCGTCAACGTCCTCGGCCGCGCCGACGGCACCGGCTTCACCGTCACCGGCCCCGTCTGGGAGTACTTCCGCTCCGGCGAGCGCATGTTCAAGCCCCAGCTGCGCCGCAGCCCCTTCCTGGAGGGCCGCGCCGAGGAGCTGCGCACCACGCTCATCGAGCACGACCTCGACGGCCTGCTGCGCGAGATCGAGCTCGACCGCGCCAACGGCCTGCTCGGCAAGACCTGCATCCACCCCAGCCACGTGGTACCGGTGCACGCGCTGTCCGTGGTCACCCACGAGGAGTTCAGCGACGCCGAGGACATCCTGCGCCCGGACCGCGACGGCGGCGGCGTACTCCGCTCCGCGTACACGAACAAGATGAACGAGGTGAAGCCGCACCGCGCCTGGGCCGAGCGGACCCTGCGGCGCGCCGAGGTCTTCGGCGTCGCGCGCGAGGACATCGGCTTCGTGGAGCTGCTCACCGCGGGCCTGGCCGGCTGACACCGGCCGGACCGACCGCGGCCGGGAACGCCCCCGGCCGCGATCCTGCCCCGGAACCCGTACGGCCGCGATCCGGCCGGAGACCGACGAGAGGAAGACGACGACGTGGTGTGGACCGGAACCTGGGTCGCGGAACGACTGGGGGTCGAACTCGGCGGGGACGAGCGGCTGCCCGACCTGCTGGGCCTCGCCCTGCGCCGCAACCCCAAGCGGGCACACCTGCTCGTCTCCAACGTGCTCGGCAAACACGTGCCGCAGAGCCCCGGCGTCATCCACGACGCCGGTGTCACCCTCGGCCGGCGCGTCCACGACCTGCTCGGCCCGGAGGAGGCCGCCGACGCCGTCGTCCTCGGCTACGCGGAGACCGCCACCGCCCTCGGCCACTGCGTCGCCGACGGCCTGGGCCACGCGCCGTACCTGCACTCCACCCGCCGTCCCGTCGCGGGCATGACCCCCGCCGGCGGCTTCGAGGAGTCTCACTCGCACGCCACCTCGCACCTGCTGCTGCCCGAGGATCCGGAGCTGCTGAGCGGCGACGGCCCGCTCGTCCTCGTCGACGACGAGTTCTCCACCGGCAACACGGTCCTCAACACCGTCCGGGCGCTGCACGCGCGGCACCCCCGCAAGCGGTACGTGATCGTCGCCCTCGTCGACATGCGCGGCCCCGCCGACCGCGCCCGCTTCGAGGACTTCGCCGCCGACCTCGGCGCCCGCGTCGACCTGGTGGCCGGCGCGAGCGGCACCGTACGGCTGCCCGACGGGGTCCTGGAGAAGGGCCAGGCTCTCGTCGCCGCCCACGAGGACCCGTCGGCCCCGCCGCCCCCGGCACGCCCGCGTACCCCCGTACGGGTCGACCTCGGCTGGCCCGGGCACATACCCGACGGCGGCCGGCACGGCTTCCACGCCGGGCACGCCGCCGCTCTCGACGACGCCCTGCCCGCCATGGCCGCGCGCCTGGCCGAGACCCTCGGCGAGGACGGCGAGGACGGCGACGGCGACGCCGAGGCCGGTGACCGTGACGGTGGCGTGCGCCGTGTCCTCGTCCTCGGCTTCGAGGAGCTGATGTACGCGCCGCTGCGGCTCGCCACCGAGCTGGAGCGGATCCTGGCCCCGGCCGGCACCGAGGTCCGCTACTCCACCACCACCCGTTCGCCCGTCCTCGCCGTCGACGACCCCGGCTACGCCATCCGCACCCGCCTCGCCTTCCCCGCGCACGACGCGCCGGCCGACGGGCCCGGCGAGCGGTACGCGTACAACGTCCGGGGCGGCGGCTTCGACGCGGTCGTCGCCGTCGTCGACTCCGCCGCCGACACCCCCGCCCTGCACGCCCCCGACGGACTGCTGGCCCAGCTCGGCGGCGCCGCGCCGCGGGTCGTCCTCGCCGTCGTCCCCTCGTACGTCCCCTCGTACGTCCCCTCGTACGTCCCCGCGTACGTCCCCGCGTCCGCCGCTTCGGACGCCGCGGGGGACCAGGCCCGGACCGCCGGCGCTCCCGGAAGGAACCCCATGCCGCCCGAGACCCCGACCTCCGGCCCGCTCGCCGAGCCGCTGCGCGGACCCGCCTTCTCCTCCTACGCCCCCGACGAGGTCGGCTGGCTGCTCCAGGACCTGTCCGGCGTGGAGCTGGAGGCGCCGACCGAGGAGCGCGAGGAGGCGATCCAGAGCGGCGGGGCGCACTACGCCGAGTCGCTGCCCGTCGAGTACCAGCCCAGCGCGCGCTACCAGGAGCTGTTCCACACCGCCCTGGAGGAGTCCGCCGCCCGGATCGCCCGGGCCGTCGGCGCCGTCACCGAGACCGTGCTCGCCGAGCGTGCCGCGCGCCCGGGCCGCGGCCGGCCCGTCCTCGTCTCGCTGGCCCGCGCCGGCACCCCCGTCGGCGTCCTCATGCGCCGCTGGGCGCGGGCCCGGCACGGCCTGGACCTGCCGCACTACGCCGTCTCCATCGTGCGCGGCCGCGGCATCGACGCCAACGCGCTGCGCTGGCTCGCCGCCCACCACGACCCGGCCGACATCCTGTTCGTCGACGGCTGGACCGGCAAGGGCGCCATCACCCGCGAACTCGCCGACGCCCTCGCGGACTTCCCCGGCTTCAGCCACGAGATCGCGGTCCTCGCCGACCCCGGCTCGTGCGCGCACACCTACGGCACCCGCGAGGACTTCCTCATCCCCTCCGCGTGCCTCAACTCCACGGTGTCCGGTCTGATATCGCGTACCGTCCTGCGTTCCGACCTGGTCGGCCCACACGACTTCCACGGCGCCAAGTTCTACCGCGAACTCGCCGACGCCGACGTCTCCGGCCTCTTCCTCGACCGCGTCGCCGCCCACTTCGACGCGGTCACCGACGCCGTCGACGCCGACGTACGGGAACTCCTCGCCGCCGACCGCACCCCCACCTGGGCCGGCTGGGCGGCCGTCGAGCGGATCAGCGAGGAGTACGGCATCCACGACGTCAACCTCGTCAAGCCCGGCGTCGGCGAGACCACCCGGGTCCTGC
This sequence comes from Streptomyces laurentii, assembly GCF_040635425.1. NCBI lineage: Bacteria > Bacillati > Actinomycetota > Actinomycetes > Kitasatosporales > Streptomycetaceae > Streptomyces > Streptomyces laurentii. Next base: position 12,793 of record NZ_JBEYHT010000008.1, read on the forward strand.
TGCGCCGCGTCCCCTGGAAGATCCTCGCCAAGCGGGGCGCGGGCGCCGACCTCGCGCACGTCCGGCTGCTCGCCGAGCAGCGCGGCGTACCAGTCGAGGAGGTCGACGAACTGCCGTACAGCTGCGTCGGGTTGATCCACCCTCAGTACACGCGCGGGGCGACCGGCGCCGACGGCCGGACGGTGGTGTCCCGATGACCGCCACCGCCGGTACGCGGGGGCCGGTCCTGGTCGCCAGCGACCTCGACCGCACCCTCATCTACTCCACCGCGGCCCTCGGCCTCACCATGCCCGACGCCAAGGCCCCGCGCCTGCTGTGCGTCGAGGTCCACGAGTCCAAGCCGCTCTCGTACGTCACCGAGGACGCCGCGCAAGAGCTGGGCGCCCTCGCCGCCGAGACGGTCTTCGTGCCGACCACCACGCGCACCCGCAAGCAGTACCAGCGCCTCAACCTCCCGGCGAGCGCGGCGAGTTCGGGCGCGGGTCCCGCGTACGCGATCTGCGCCAACGGCGGTCATCTGCTGGTCGACGGCGTCTCCGACCCCGACTGGCACACCCGGGTGCTGCGCGGGATCGCCGACGCGTGCGCCCCGCTCGCCGAGGTCCGCGCCCGCCTGGACGCCACCGGTGACCCGTCCTGGGTGCGCAAACACCGGGTCGCCGAGGACCTGTTCGCGTACCTCGTCATCGAGCGCGACCGGATGCCCGGCGACTGGCTGCCCGACTTCACGGCGTGGGCCGACGCCCGCGGCTGGACCGTCTCGCTCCAGGGCCGCAAGGTGTACGCCGTGCCGAAGCCGCTCACCAAGAGCGCGGCCATGCGCGAGGTCGCCCGCCGCACCGGTGCCCGGCTCACGCTGGCCGCCGGCGACTCGCTCCTCGACGCGGACCTGCTGCTCGCCGCCGACCGTGCCTGGCGTCCGGGGCACGGCGAACTCGCCGACACCGGCTGGACCGCCCCGCATGTCGAGACCCTGGCCGAGCGGGGCGTCGCGGCGGGCGAGGAGATCCTGCGCCGGTTCCGGTCGGCGGCCGCCCAGGCGTAGAAACGGTCGTGGCGGCCGCTATCCGCAGCAGCCGCCACCACAGCAGCCGCCCCCGCCGCCACCGGCGTTGGGGGCGGACGCGGCGGTGCCGCCCACCGCGACGGCGGACAGCAGCTTCACGGTGTCGTCATGCCCGGCCGGGCAGGCGGCGGGGGCGGCGGACTCCGCCATGGGGCGGCTGAGTTCGAACGTGTCGCCGCAGGTGCGGCAGCGGTACTCGTAACGAGGCATGGGCCCAGCGTACGGCCCCTGTTTCGATTCAGGACCTGCCGCGTTCCTCGCGGATCCGCTCCACGACCCGGCCGACGTCCGCGCGGATCGTCTCCAGTTCGGTGAGGAAGGCCCAGTAGTCCGGGTGCCGGCCGGTGTCGAGGATGCCGACCGCGCGCTCGATACGGGCCACCGCGGCGTCCAGCGGGCCGGCGTCGCGCGGGTCGGGCGTGCTGCGGCCGGCCATGGCGAGGCGCTGCGCGTCCCGGACGGCGAACCGGGTCCGCTCGATCTCGTCCTGCGGGTCCTTCGCGACGGCCTCCAGGCGCCGCAGCCGATCCCCGGCGGCGGAGACGCCCTCATCGGCGGTGTTGAGCAGGGCGCGGGCGGTCGCGAGCTGGGAGGTGGCGTCGGGCCAGCGCTGTTCGGCGCGGGCGGTGGCGGCCTCGGCGAGCCGTTCGCCGGCCTGGCGGGCGGCGGCCTGGGCCTGCTCGGGCACGTCCTGGAGGTCGCGCCAGCAGGCGGCGGCGAAGCGGCGGCGCAGCTCGGACAGGACGGGCTCGACGCCGGCGGCGCGGGTGGTGAGCGCCTCGGCGCGGGTACGGAGGGACACCAGGCGCTTGTCGATCTCGGCGGCCCGCTCGGGCACCTGCGCGGCCTCGGCCCGTACCGCTTCCGCCTCGCGCAGCACCTGGTCGGCGCGGCGCAGGGTCTCGGTGGCGCCGTGCCGGCCGGCGCCCTCGTTCAGCTTGGTGAGCTCCGGCCCGAGCGCGGCGAGCCGCGCCGCCAGATGATCGGCCCGGAATCCGGCCTCCCGAGTGGCGTCGAGAGCACCGCTCGCATCCCGGAGCGCCGCTCTCGCCCGCTCGACGGCCGGGGCGAGCCGCGCCAGCTGGCTCTCGGCCCGTGCCAGCAGCGGCCCAAGCCCCTGCTCGAACCGGTCCAGCTCCCCCTTGACCCGTACGAGCTCGTCCCTGGCCCGCTCCAGCTCGGTCCGCGCCCGCCCGGCGGTCGCCGCGTCCAGCTCGACGCGGTCGAGGTCATGGGCGTCGACGGCGGTGATGTAGCCGCCGCTCACCTCGTCGATCCGCCGCCCGAGCGCCGCGAACCCCTCCATGGCGCGCCGCGCGTCGGCCGAGTCGTCCATGGCGGTGATCGTCTCGATGGAGATCCGCAGCCCCCGCTGCGCGGTGTCCAGCTCGTAGAACGCGGCCGCCGCGGCATCCTTCGCCGCCTGCGCCGCCGCCCGCCGGCTCTCGTCCCGGCCCCCGCCGAACCACCGCCGGCCCCCACCGCTCCCGCTCCCGGCGAAGGCGTGCGGCAGCAGCGCGGCCGCGAGCAACGGCATGGCGAGGGAGAGCCGCAGCGTGGACATCCCGGACCTGGCCCTGCCCCTGCGCCCGCTCGCCGCCACGTTCCGTCTCCCGTGCTCGCTCCGTCACCCGCCCGGCTGCCCGGCAGCCCGGATCCGCTTCATTCTCCCACCTGCCAGGGACGCGCCCACGGCCCCCTCGGTTCACCCCCCACCCCACACCCCCCACCGGTTTGCGGCACCCACCCGACGGCCATGTACGCTGTTGCTTCACTCCACGGGTGCGTAGCTCAGGGGTAGAGCGCTGCTCTTACAAAGCAGATGTCGGCGGTTCGAAACCGTCCGCGCCCACCAGCAGGTAGTACGACGAAGGCCCAGGTCACCGGTACCAAACCGGGAATCTGGGCCTTGTTCGTCCCTCAATCGGGTAGGCAGCGGAGGGCGCGTCGTGCCAGATGCGTGGCCAGGCTCGGCAGGCCGGGCATCTCGCGCGAGGTAGAGGGGTGGAAGACGCCTCTGCCCGGCAGACGGCCGGCCACACGCATGGACCCGGCACCTTGCATCCTGAAGCCCTGCGGGTCTATCCCGGGGCTGGGCCGTGTCTTCCGGATCTTGATGCATCCGGGCCTGGACGCGATCGCGTCGATCACCTGCCGGTGATCCGCCACCGCCCACCCCGCTTCGGAGCCCGGTCAGGCAGTAACGGCTCGATCCTCGCCCACTGGGCATCAGTCAAGGACACACATCAACCAACGATCAGATGATCAGAGGGGAACGGTGCTAGGGGCGCAGCGACGCTAATCGCACGAGTCGCAGATGCCAGTCGAAGGCAGTTGGACGAAACAATGTCCACAGACCCTCGGTGGCTCCTCGGCACGCTCGCGGCGGCGCTTGACACTGGCTTGCAGTCTGGGAGCGAGGGCCGGCACACCACCGCCAGGCGGCAAGGCCGCCCCAAAGCGGCGATAGCACGCAAGGCGCGCCTCGGCAGCGTGATGTTCACGCTCAAGCTCGTCCTCAACTGGCGGTTCTCCAGCGACTGCCAGAACTTCCTTGTAGCCGCCGCCCACCTTCCCGTCGTCCGTGTGGACCACCAGGGCCGTCAGCGGTGGGTCGCCGCGATGTTGCGCTTCACGGACTACCCGGCCCAAGACCGGACCGATCCAGTTGTGCAGGAGAGCCTTGGTCCGAATGCCACTCCTGCTCTGAATCTCCTCTGCCAAGTCCTTGTAGGTGATCACTGCGTGGTACGTCTGCGCTACACCGATGAGGATCGAGTACGCCTCGGCACCCCAGGCTTCTCGTGCCTCCTGGGTTGTCGGCTTGCCGGCCCCACGCTCGGATTCCCTCTGACTCATCCCCACCCCGCGGTGCGTTCGTTGGTTGGCGCTCTTACGCATCCTCCCTCTGGAGAGGATCAGGGCGCTATGGATCTGCTTGGGCCCGGCCGGGCACCGACCGAAATGCCCGCAGAGGCGCACAGCGGCAGCTGTGGGCGGTGCAGGGCACTTGAACGCCCGGAGCGGCGGCCCGCTTCGGGCAGCACCGAGGCCAAGGATCTGGAACTGATCTACGAGTACTTCGACGGACGCGAGCACGATGTCGAAGCTGTCGCCTCCGCGGTCGCATCGCGTGTTCTGCGCGGCGCTGGCAACAGCTACGTCGAGGGTGGCTCACCCGACGATCCGGCGACGGCGGGGCGGGCTTCGTCGGGAGACTCGACATCGGCAACGGATTGGCCGGCACCAGTCTCGTCGTTCTCGGGCAGGCGAAATGCGTCAAGCTCGACAACCTCGTGGCCGCCGAGCAGATCGCTCGCGTGGTGGCCAGGCTTCGACGCGGCTGGAACGGTGACCTCGTCTGACCGCGCGTTGCCGAACCTTGTGCCGTATCCGTGCTGCCGTCCGACTGCGATTGCGCCTCCCCCGGTGGGGGTGGGGTTGGGAGCATGGCGGCTTCCGAGGGGGAGGTGCGGGATGGTTCAGCCCACGTGCAATGCGCCGACGCAGAGTGGTGGTCGTTGTAAGAGCAAGGCGATCATGGGTAGTTCGCGGTGTGCGAAGCATCAGGGGCCGTGGTCGGCTTATGGGGTGCAGCAGCGGAAGAAGAAGGAAGCCGAGGCCAAGATGCGGAAGCTTCGTAGGAAACGATGACCAGGGTTGTTCGCCTGCCGAGCTGACCGTGCGGGGGCGGGGTAGGTTGCGCGGCATGACCAGTGACTCTCCGATCTGTCCTGAGTGCGATCAGCCTCTGGAACCGCGCGGGCTTCTTCTCATGGGGCGTGAGGAGGACGCCAAGCGGACCTGCCGTGCCATGTGGCGGTGTCCGGCCCGGCACGTCTGGTGGCACTGGGCCGATCGGTCGGACGAGCCGTTGGAGGTCTTCCCCTACCCGGACTTGGCCAAGTGACAGTGATCAGGGAGTGATCGTGCCTGTCCACCAGTGAGGTTTCGGCGAACTGCTCCGCTGTGGCGAGGGCGGCCGTCTCAGCCTCGGCCGGGGTGCGGTAGCGGACGAGTGTTGTCGGTGTGCCCAGCGTGGCCCGCCAGTTCACGAGGTGCCTTCTCATGGCCGTGCGTTCGGGGAGGTGTAGGCGGTGCCGCCGGCACGGGCGAGGGTGGTGGCGAGGTGGTGGTGGTTGTGGGCGCGGGTGGCTTCGGGGAGTGGGGGGAGGAGTTCTTCCCAGGCCGGGAGGAAGGTGCCGCGGAGCTGGAGCAGTCCCGCGGGGCGGGCGAGGAGCCAGAAGTGGAGGTGGGCCGCGCCGTCGCCCCAGCGGTTGACGTGGACCCGGGCGACGTCGTCGAGGGTGAGCATGGCCCGTTCCACGCGCTGGAGGAGCGGGCCGAGTTCGGCCGCGCGGGCCGGGGGCAGGTCCGTCAGGTCGTGGTGGGCGCGGGGCTGGAGCAGCACCGTGGCGGGGAGTCGGGACTCGGTGCCGGGGGCGTCCAGGCGCCAGTGGTCGTCGGCCCACAGCGCGTCGGTGACGGGCCGGCGGCAGGTCGGGCAGTCGGCGGGGCCGGACTCGCCCGCCCGGTCCGGTTCCGGGAGGACCGGGGGCTGGAGCGGTTTGACCCGCAGGCCGCCCTCGAAGGGGAAGGTGTTCCAGTTCGCCAGCGAGTCCTCGGGCAGCGGCAGGCGCTCGCCTAGGGGCAGGCGGTCGGCGAAGGTCTCGCGCGGTGTCGGTCGGGTCGGTTCCATGGTTCCCCCGTGAGGTGACGTCCCTGTGCGTCGGTGCCGCGGCGGCGCCGGCAGAGCAGGGTGGCATACTCCCCGGCATGGACGACATGGGGGACGGGCCGGAAGTGCCGCCGCACAACGGGGAGATGACGCCGAAGGCGTACGTCGACGAGCGGCTCGGGCAGTATCAGGCGTGGTACGACCGCAAGGCCACCAAGATGAAGGCGATGCATCTGCGGATGCGGACCGTGTCGGTGGTCGGGGCGGCGCTCGTGCCCGTACTCGTGAATCTGGACCTGGGGTTCGCGCGGGTCACGGCCACCGTGCTCAGTGTGGTCGTGGTCGCGTCGGTGTCGCTGGAGAGCGTCTACCGCTATCGCGAGCAGTGGAAGAACTACCGCTCCACCGAGCAACTCCTCGGCCACGAGAGGGTCTACTTCGCCGCGCGGGTCGGTCCGTATCACAAGCTCTCCGGGCGGGAGGCGTTCACGACGCTCGTCGCGCGCGTGGAGAAGGCGATCGCCAGCGAGAACTCGGCGACGCTCAACGTGATGACCCTGGGCGGGCAGGTCAACGCCGAGTTGCAGCAGTACGGGCTGCCCGCGCAGCGTGACGCGAGCGTGGCCCCGTCCGTACCCGCGCCCGTGCCGGACACCGCACCCACGCCGGAAGCCGCGGTCCCGGCCCCCGCTCCCGCGACCGGAACCGTCGCCGGCGCGTGAGGGGCGTCAGGCCTCGAAGTCGTACTCCAGGACGTACGTGGACGCGTCCAGCGTCATCTCGTTGAACTCGACCGCGACTCCCGTCTCCGTCACGGCCGTTCGGCAGATCAGGATCACCGGCGTGCCCGGTTCGAGGGCGAGCCCGGTGGTCTCGGCCGGGGTCGGCATCCGGCAGCGGATCTCCTCGCGGAAGCGGACCGGCCGGTGGCCGTGCTCCGCCAGCCGGGCGTAGGTGCCGCCCGGCCCGGTGTCCGGTTCGGTGATCGCGGTGCCCTCGGTGAACGGGGCCGGCAGGTACGAGACCGCGAGCAGCACCGGCTTGCCGTCCAGGACGAAGCGCCGCCGGCGGACGCAGACCGGCGCCTCGGGGGAGTCCAGGCCGAGCGCCCGGGCCACCCGCGGGCCCGCCGGGGCGGCCGCGGACACCTCGACCCGGTCCACCACGAGGGTGCGGTCGCCGAGGTCGGCCGACCAGACCGAACGGCCGTTGCCCCATCGTTCGCGCGACAGCCGGGTGACGCCCCGGCGGCGCAGCGGGCGGAACGAGCGGACGAAGACCCCGACACCCTTGCGGGCCTCGGCCAGGCCTTCGGCGCGCAGCACGGACAGGGCCTGGCGGGCGGTCATCCGGGCCACGCCGTGCGCGGCCATCAGATCGTTCTCGCCCGGGAGCCGGTCGCCGGGCGCGAAGGCGCCCGCATCCATCGCGGTTCTCAACTCGTCCGCGATGCGCTGGTACTTGGGCCTCCGGTCGCCGCCGTGGTCAGGCATGGGTGGACCACTCCCTTCCGTCTGCCGCACACCCTAAGGCCCGGTTCCGGGGGCTCGGGGCCGCCGGTGCGCCGTCCCGGGCCCGGAGTCCGTCCATCGGGGGACTTCTCTAGAGACGCGTTGACAGGGAGCTGCGCCAGAGCTTGTCTGAGTGGTATCCATCTGATCTCCGACTGGGACGGGAGGGATAGGTGCAGGCACAGCCCGAGGCCGGTGATCTCGTGCGGGACACGGCCACCGGAAGGGTCGGTTTCTACGTCGACAGGGTCGGCGGCCGTTTCGTCATCCGGCCGGTGCGCGGCGGCCTGGAATGGCACGCCGAACCCGCCGACGTCCAGCTCGCGACGCCCCTGCGGGAGCTCCGGGCCCGCGCCGCCGAGATCAACGCCCGCAGCAGACGGGGCTGGGGCACCTGACGGGACCGGGCTGCCTGACGCGACCGAGGTGCCTGACAGGACCGTGGGGACCCGGAGGGGGACCCGGCGGCACCGGGGACCTGGCGCTGTCAGTGGTGCGCGTCACACTGGAAGCATGTGCCGAAGCATCAAGACCCTCCGCCCGCCCGCGCTGCCCCACGAGGCCACCGGGGACGACATTCACGCGGCCGCGCTCCAGTACGTCCGCAAGGTCTCCGGCTTCCGCGCCCCCGCCGCGCACAACCAAGAGGTGTTCGACCGCGCCGTCGAGGAGGTCGCGGCGGCCACCGCCCGGCTCCTCGCCGATCTGGAGGTACGCGGAGCGCACCCCGTCAGGCAGCCGGAGCCGCAGGAGCAGGAGTAGGCGCACCCGCACCCGCACCCACGCCAGGGCCCGCGGCGCGAGACCGGGCCGAGCGCGCCTTGGCCGTACGCCGGAGGGTGAGGGCCGCGAGCGAGCCCGCCAGGAACAGGGCCAGGACCGGGACGCAGGCGCCCAGCCAGGTCGCGCCCAGCCAGTGGCCGCCGAGCCTGCCGAGCCCCACGCCGTACCCCGCCCACACCGTGGCCGCCAGGGCCGACCAGGGCAGGAAGTCGCGCGCGGGGCGCCCGGTCGCGCCCGCGCCGAAGGCGACCACCGAGCGTCCGGCGGGCGCGAAGCGGGCGAGGACGACGAGCGGGCCGCCGCCCCGGGCGAGCGCGTCGCCGAGCCGGGTCCGCGCCGTGGCCAGCCGGCGCGAGCGCGCGGCGGCACGGGCGATCCGGCCCTCGCCGCGCCGGGCCAGCCGGTACGCGGCGAGATCGCCGAGGAACGAGGCCGCGGCCGCGCAGAGCAGCAGCGGGAGCAGGCCGGGGGCGTACGGGCCCTGCGCCGCGGCGGCCCCGCTCGCCCCGCCCGCGACGACGGCCGAGGCGGACGCGGTGGCGGCGGTGACGACGAGGATGCCGCTGGGCAGCACCGGCAGGAACACGTCGAGCAGGATGGACGTCGACACCACCGCGTAGATCCACGGGCTCGCGGTCAGCGACGCCAGTGACCACCCCGTGCCGTCGAGCACGTTCACGCTGCGGAGCCTACGCGGCGCCCGCGCTCCCGAGGCGCGCCGGGTCGCCGCCCCGCGCCCCGCGCAGCCCGTCGAGCGCGAGCGCGCCCGGTCCGGAGAAGACGAGCAGCAGGAAGGCCCAGCAGAACAGGGCCGCGTCCTCGCCGCCGTTCTGCAGCGGGAACAGGGCCCCGGTCTGGTGGACGCTGAGGTACGCGTACGCCATCGAGCCGGAGGCGACGAACGCGGCGGTGCGCGTGCCGAGTCCGAGCAGCACGAGGGCGCCGCCGACGAGCTGGATGACGGCCGCGTACCAGCCCGGCCAGGCCCAGGCGGCCAGGGTGCCGCCGCCGTGGGCGCCGCCCAGTACTCCGAAGAGCTGGGCGGCGCCGTGGCAGGCGAAGAGCAGGCCGATGACGATCCGGAACAGACCGAGCGCGTAAGGGTGGGCCCGGTTCAGGGAACTCGTGAGCGTGCGCATGAGGGGGCTCCTTCGGTCCCGGCCCGGACAGGGCGAGCGGGCCGTGGGGGAGGCGGCAGTCCGATGGACCTTAGGGAGAGCGGCCTCACTCATGCTCGAAGCCCGGTACGGGCTGGGGTGATTACCCCTGGAGCCGGTGTCCCGGGGCGGCTCAGCAGCCGTTCAGGGTCGACTGGAGCGCGCTCTTCTCCGCCGAGTCGATGCTGAGGTTGTAGTAGTACTTCACCTGGACCCACATGCGGACGTACGTGCAGCGGTACGCCGTGCGCGAGGGCATCCACTGGGCGGGGTCCTTGTCGCCCTTGGCCTGGTTGACGTTGTCGGTGACGGCGATGAGCTGGGGGCGGGTCAGGTCGTTGGCGAAGGCCTGGCGCTGCGGGGTGGTCCAGGAGCTGGCGCCCGAGCGCCACGCCTCGGCGAGGGGGACGACGTGGTCGATGTCGAGGTCGGAGGCGGCGGTCCAGGTGGCGCCGTCGTACTCGGAGTACCAGCTGCCGCCGGTGGCCGCGCAGTTGGCGTCGGTGGTGACGTTCACGCCGTCCCGCTTGAGCACCGTCTCGCGGGTGTTGCAGGTGCCGGACTGGGTGATCCAGTGCGGGAAGAGGTCGCGGCTGTAACCGGTGGAGGAGCCGTCGGTCTTCACCGTCAGGGCGGCGAGGTAGGTGCGGGCGGTGGCGGCGCTGACCGGGGTGGGCGGGGACGCCTGCGCGGCGGGAGCGGTGGCCAGGAGGCCGGTCACGGTCAGGGCGGCCGACGCGGCGAGGACGGCTATTCGACGCGCGTAGACGGTGGGGGCGGCGGCGGACATGCGAACTCCCTTGATGTGGGGGGCCGGTGAGCCGGTGTGGCCCGGCCATCGTGTCGGCGCACGGTTTCCGTGGAGGGTGCGCCAGGTTACAGAGTGGCGACATGTGCACGTCACATCAAGGGGTGGCGGGCGGTTGGCGAGACGACGCCACGGCACGCGTGCCGGGCATATGCCGACGAGAGGGGGCGAAGCGGGGCGGGGCGGCGCCGCGGTCAAGTGCCGTGCCACCGCCCCTGGTTATGGGGGGTGTACGACGTCCGCCGGGCGCACCCTCGGCGCCCGTTCCGGCGTAAGCCCGGCGTGCGCACCCGGTGTAAGTCCGGCGTGCGCACCCGGCGTACGGGTACGCCTCCGGTGTCCGTGCCCGGTCTCAGCCCAGCATGTCCTCGATGAGGTCGGCCGCCCGCGCCGTGCCGCCCTCGGCCCGCGCCTCGTCCCGCAGCCGCGCCGAGCGACGGGCCACCTCCGGGTCGCCGGTCAGCGCGCGCAGCGCCGCCCGCAGGTTCTCGGCGGTGGCGTCGGCGGTGTCGATCCGGCGGGCCACGCCCAGCTCCACGAGCCGGTCGGCGTTCATGAACTGGTCGGCCGCCTGCGGCACCGCGATCATCGGCACGCCGGCCAGCAGCGCCTCGCCGCAGCCGCCCATCCCGGCGTGCGTGACGAAGGCGTCCGCCTGCTCCAGGATCGCCCGTTGTGGGACCCACGCGTGCACCTCGACGTTGCCCGGGATGGTCCCGAGTTCCGCCGGGTCGGTGTGCTTGCCGATCTGGAGGACGACATGCCAGCCGGGCAGGTCGCCGAAGGCCGCCAGGCACCGGCGGTAGAAGTCCGGCTGCTGCGTGAACGCCGAGCCGAGCGAGACCAGGAGCGCGTTCTCCGCGTCCGCCGGCCGGGCCCACTCGTTCTTCTCCGGCGGGTCGAAGCACGGGCCGACGAAGGTCACCACGCTGGTGTCCACCCGGTCGGCCTGCGGCTGCATCGCCCGGGCGATCAGCGCCACCGCCCGCCCCGGAGGGCCGGGGAAGGCGTCGGTGTCCAGCGTGGTCGCCCCGCAACCGGCCAGCCACCGCGCGAACTTCGCCCGGTACGCGTCGGCGCCGGGCAGCTTCCACAGCTGCGCCGCGACCTCCTCGGCGTACCCCTCCCACGCCACGAACGTCGGGGACAGCTGGAGCGCGGGCCGCCCCTGCGCCTCGGCGAGGGCGCGCGCCTCGTAGGCGCCGATGTCGTACAGGTACAGGTCCGCCGGATCGTCGTCGTAGACGGCGCGCAGTTGGGGCAGCGCCTGGATGGCGTCGTCGAGGAAGAGTTCGCTCGCGGCGATCGGATCGTCGGGCCAGACGTTGTCGATGAACGGCAACGTCGAGGAGAAGGGCACCAGTTCGGCGCCCATGGGCTCGATGAGGTGGGCCACCGCCGGGTCGTTGGCGTAGGTCACCCGGTGGCCGCGGGCCACCAGTTCGCGGAGGACGGCCAGGCTCGGCAGCATGTGGCTGACGAGTGGGACGCCGACCATGGCGATATGGGCGCGGCGACGGGACATGCGGCATCAACTCTTCCGGTTCGAAGGCGTCTTCGGTGGAGACGGATCGGGTCTCGGTCGGCAGGTGTCGGTCGGCAGGTGTCAGGTGTCAGGTGTCAGGCGCCCGGGGCCGCGGCCTCCAACTCGTCGACGCTGCCCGACATGATCGTCCGTACGTGCGCGGTGATGTGCTCGGCCGGCCAGTCCCACCACGCCACCGCGAGCAGCCGGGCGACGTCCTTCTCGTCGTAGCGGGTCCGGAGCAGCCGGGCCGGGTTGCCGCCGACGATGCCGTAGTCGGGCACGTCGCGGGTGACCACCGAGCCCGAGCCGATGATCGCGCCGTGCCCGATCCGTACTCCCGGCAGGATCGTCGTCCCGTGGCCGAACCAGACGTCGTTGCCGACGACGGTGTCGCCCCGGTTCGGCAGCCCGGTCAGCAGGTCGAAGTGGTCCGCCCAGGAGCCGCCCATGGTGGGGAAGGGGAAGGTCGAGGGGCCGTCCATCCGGTGGTTCGCGCCGTTCATGAGGAACCGCACGCCGGTGCCCAGCGCGCAGAACCGGCCGATGACCAGCTTCTCCGGCCCGTAGTGGTAGAGCACGTTGCGCGTCTCGAACGCGGTGGGGTCGTCCGGGTCGTCGTAGTAGGAGTACTCCCCGACCTCGATCAGCGGGGACGTCACCAGCGGCTTCAGCAGCACCACCCGGGGCTGCCCGGGCATCGGGTGGAGAACGGTCGGATCGGCGGGCACCGGCATGCGGAGGGCTCCCTCGTCGGCGGCGGACTGGTGGGGGGATCGTCATCCGACTGGCGGCGGATCGTCGGCGAACCGGCCGGCGAACCGGCCGGTGGACCGGCCGGTGGACCGGCCGCGGACCAGCCGTGGACCGCGTGCGGACCGGCCCTGGACCGCGTACGGATCGGACGCGGGTCGGATGGGTGTACGGCCCATGATCGCGATTTCATGCCGCCCCGGCATCCCTATTTGCCCGCGCGCCGAACGGGTGAACGTCGTCCGGTCCGCGCCCCGGCGGCCCGGACGCGTTCCTAGGGTGCCGACCATGAGCATTCCCACCGAGCCGATCGGCAGCGTTCCACGCCCGGCCGCTCTGCACCACGCACGCATCCAGCACGCCAATGGCCGGATCAACGACGAGGAGTTGGCCGAGGTCCAGGCGCAGGCCGTCGCCGACACCCTGGACAGGCTCGAGAAACTGGGCAGCCCCGTCCTCGTCGACGGCGACCAGGCCAAGCCGTCCGCCGTCACCTACCCCCTCGACGGCTTCACCGGCCTCGCCCCGGACGGCGTGGCCGTCCCGTACGCCGACGGCCACGTCCGGACCCTGCCCCGGCTGACCGCCGGACCCTTCCGGTACGGGGTGCGCGCCGACGCGTACCTCCGTACCGCCCGGCAGCACACCGAACTCCCCGTCAAGGCGACCGCCGTCGCCCCCTCCGCCCTCAGCCTGCTCTACCCCGCCGACGGGATCGACGGCTACCCGCGCGACACCTTCCTGGACGACCTGCTCGCCGAGTCCGAGGCCGAGATCCGGGCCTGCCTCGACGGGGGCGCGCACCGGGTCCAGCTGGACTTCGGCGAGGCGCGGCTGGCGCTGAAGCTGGACCCCTCGGGCGGGGTGCTCGACGAGTTCGTCGCCCTCAACAACCGGGTCCTGGAGCGCTTCACCGAGGAGGAGCGGGCGCGGATCGGCGTGCACACCCACCCGGGCGCGGACCAGGGCTCCACCCACAGCCTGGACGTCGACTACGCCGCTCTCCTGCCCCGCCTCTTCCAGCTGGCCGCGGGCAGCTTCTTCCTCCAGATGGCGAGCGAGCCCGACCCCGAGCGGGTGCTCGCCGTGGTGGCCGGCACGCTGCGCCCCGACTCCCGGGTGTTCGTGGGCGTGACCGACCCGCTCGACTCGGCGGTCGAGCCGGCCGAGCGGGTACGGGACCGGGTGCTGGCCGCGGCCCGCCACATCCCGGCCGACCGGCTCGGGACCTGCGACGACGCCGGGTTCGCGATGTACGCGGACGACACCGCGCTCTCGCGCGAGACGGCCTTCGCCAAGATCGACGCCCGGCTGCGCGGCACCGAGCTGGCCGCCCGGGAACTGGGTCTGTAAGCGGTACGGCCCGCCCTGGAGGACAGGGCGGGTACGGCGGGTGTGCGGGGTCTCGCGGGCCGACGGCCCGCGGGCCTACGTCTCGCGGGCCGAGGCGCGCGGCTTACGTCACGCGGGCTTACCTCACGCGGGCTTACCTCACACGGCGGCGAACCGCAGAGTGATCGAGCCGTCCCCGGACGGCTCGATCCGGATCCCCGCCAGGTCCGCCACATGGACGTCCGGGCCGAAGGCGGCGGCCCGCGGGCCCACGCCCACGACCCGCATCCCGGCCGCGCGGCCCGCCTGGATGCCCGCCTCGGAGTCCTCGAAGACGACGCAGTCCTCCGGGGCGAAGCCCAGCTCGGCGGCGCCCTTCAGGAAGCCCTCCGGGTGCGGCTTGCTCGCGCTCACGCTCTCGGCGGTGACCCGCGTCCCGGGCAGCGACAGGCCCGCCGCGCCCATCCGGGCGGTGGCGAGCGCGAGGTCGGCCGAGGTCACGAGGGCGTGCGGCAGCGGCGCGAGCGCCGCCAGGAACGCGGGCGCGCCCGGCACCGGCACGACCCCGTCGAGGTCGGCGGTCTCCTGGGCGAGCATGTCCCGGTTGTCGGCGTGGTTCTGCTCCATGGGGCGGTCCGGCAGCAGCGCGGCCATGGTGGCGTACCCCTGGCGTCCGTGGACCACCTTCATGACCTCGTCGGGGACCAGCCCCTGGCGTTCGGCCCAGCGCCGCCAGCAGCGTTCGACGACGGCGTCGGAGTCGACGAGCGTGCCGTCCATGTCGAGGAGCAGGGCGCGGGTGGTGAGGGACGCCGGGGTGGGGGCGGTCATGCGGGATCTCCAGGTGGGTTCGGAGATGGGGAGGAACAGTACGAAGCGGTCCCGCCCGCCGGTCAGGGTGTGCGGGCGGAACCACTTTGTTCGTCCACGATACAAAACGGCGCCCCGGAGCCGCCAGCCCCGGCCCACATCCCGGACCGGGCCGGGCCGGACCGGACCGGACCGGACCGCGAGAGGCACCCCCGGCCTACTGGTGGTCGCCGCCATCCTGCCGCGACTCCGCCTCCAGCGCCGCGCGCGTGCTCGGCCCGTACACGCCCCGGGGATCGCCGCTGAGGGCCCGGGTCGCCTGGAACGCCGCGACCCCGCGCTCGACCCGCCGCGTGTACGAGCCGTTCACGGGCCCCAGGTAGAGCCCGAGCTGTCGCAGCCGCCCCTGCAGATCCGCGACCTCCGGGCCCGTCGAACCCGAGCTCAGCGTGGTCGCCGCCGTGGTGTGGGGCGCCGTCGGGGCCGTCCTGTGCGGCTCCGCCGGGGTCGTGGCCGGGGTCGACGGTACGGCCGGCGCCGTCGAACCGGCGGAGGAGGCGGTCGGGGACGCCGAAGCGGAGGGGGAGGCCGTCCGCGGGGACGCGGACGCCGAGGCCCGGTCCGGGGACGCGGAGACCGAACCGGACGCCGTGGGGGAGGGGGTGGTGGTCGGCGCCTCGGATACGGCGTCGTTCCCGAACGCGCTCGTGGTGGTCACGGGCTCGGCGGCCCGGTCGTCGCCGTCGGAGCCGCCGACCAGCGCGGTGGCCAGGAGCGCGGTCCCGACGACGCCCGCCGCGACGACCCCCGCGGTCAGGGCTCCCCGGCCCCGGCCCTGGCTCTTGCCCCGCCGCCGGCCGCCGCGCCGCCCCGCGCCCGCCGCCCCGGGGACGTACCCGAGGGTGTGCGCGGGCTCGTCCGCAGGAGAGGGCGAGGGTGGGTACGGATGCGCGTACGGGTCGGCTCCGGCGCCCGTACCGGTCTCGTACGCGCCCCCCGACGCGTACGCCGCCCCGGCCCCGTACCCCGTTCCTTCCCCGTACCCCGCCGTGCTCGCGTCGGCGGTCCCCGGCGCCGGCATCGGCACCTCGGGCGGCAGCGGTCCCGCCGGCATCGCCGCCGTCTCCGCGTCCGTGGCGCCCAGCGTCACGTACGGCCGGATCCGCAGCGGCTCGAAGTCCTCGGCGGCCTGCGCCGCGATCCGTGCCGCCTCCTGCTCCGCGGCCCGCTCGGCGGCCTGCGCCCGCGCGCGATCGCAGGCGCAGCCGGGTCTGTGCGCCCCGCAGTCGGGACAGACGTGTCCGGACATCGTTGGATCCCCTCCCCAGTCAACTGCGAGCGATTATGCAGCCCGCCCCTGTGCCGGGAGGGAACACCCGTACACCCGCGCACGTCTCCCGCAGGACGTAAGAGGACAAACGCATCAGGATGGAGGGCACGGACCGGACCGGAGGAGAGCGGAGAGCCCATGGCCCAGGACGTACCCGCGCCGGACGGCGACGACGGTCCCGCTCCCGGGAACGGCCCCGGATCGGCCTCCGGCCCCGAATCCGCCCCCGGCCCCGGATCGGCCTCCGGCCCCGAATCCGCCCCCGGCCCCGGACAGGGCCAGAACCGCCGCACCCTCGGCTTCGCCATCGGCGCCCTCCTCATGGGCCTGCTCCTGGCCGCCCTCGACCAGACCATCGTGTCCACCGCCCTGCCGACCATCGTCAGCGACCTCGGCGGCATGGAGCACCTGTCCTGGGTCGTCACCGCCTATCTGCTCGCCTCCACCGCCGCCACCCCGCTGTGGGGCAAACTCGGCGACCAGTACGGCCGCAAGCGGCTCTTCCAGGGCGCCATCGTCCTCTTCCTCATCGGCTCGGCGCTCTGCGGCCTGTCCCGGAACATGCCCCAGCTGATCGGCTTCCGCGCGCTCCAGGGCCTGGGCGGCGGCGGGCTCATCGTGCTGTCGCAGGCGATCGTCGGCGACCTCGTCACCCCCCGCGAACGCGGCCGCTACCAGGGCCTCTTCGGCGCCGTCTTCGGCACCACCAGCGTCCTCGGCCCGCTGCTCGGCGGACTGTTCACCCAGCACCTGTCCTGGCGCTGGGTGTTCTACATCAACCTTCCCATCGGCATCGTCGCCCTCTTCGTCATCGCGACCGTCCTGCACATCCGGGTCGGCACCACCCGCCACACCATCGACTACCTCGGCACCTTCCTCATCGCCTCGATCGCCACCAGCCTGGTCCTCGTCGCCTCCCTCGGCGGCAGCACGTGGGCCTGGGCCTCGCCGCAGATCATCGGCCTGACGGTGCTCGGCGCCGTCCTCCTCGTCTGGTTCCTCTTCGTGGAGCGGCGCGCCGCCGAACCCGTCCTGCCGCTCAAGCTCTTCGGGATCCGGACCTTCGCCCTCGCGTCCGTCATCAGCTTCGTCATCGGCTTCGCGATGTTCGGTGCGATGACCTACCTGCCGACCTTCCTCCAGGTCGTGCACCGGGTCACCCCCACCATGTCCGGCGTGCACATGCTGCCGATGGTCGCCGGTCTGCTGCTCACCTCCACCGGCTCCGGGCAGATCGTCTCCCGCACCGGCCGCTGGAAGGTCTTCCCGATCGCGGGCACCGCGCTCACCGCCATCGGCCTGCTGCTGCTCCACCGGATGACCGAGTTCACCCCGACCTGGGAGATGAGCCTCTACTTCTTCGTCTTCGGCGCCGGACTCGGCCTCGTCATGCAGGTGCTCGTCCTCATCGTGCAGAACGCCGTCTCCTACGAGGACCTCGGCGTCGCCACCTCCGGAGCCACCTTCTTCCGCTCCGTCGGCGCCGCCTTCGGTGTCGCCGTCTTCGGCACCATCTTCACCAACCGCCTCACCGGCAACCTGGCCGACGCCCTCGCCGGCGTCCCGCTCCCGCCCGGCGTCGGCCCCGCGACCCTCGCCGCCGACCCGCGCGCCCTCGTCGCGCTGCCGCCCGCGCTGCGCCCCGCCGTCCTGCACGCGTACGCCACGTCCATCACCGACGTCTTCCTGTACGCGTCCCCGGTCGTCCTGGTCGCCTTCGTCGTCTCCTGGTTCCTGAAGGAGGACAAGCTGCGCGGCTCGGTCACCGCGCCCGACGCCGGCGAGACCCTCGGCACCGGCCCCGTCGAACGTTCCTCGTACGACGAGTGCGCCCGCGCCCTGTCCCTGCTCGGCTCCCGCGCGGGCCGCCGCCAGGTGTACGAGAAGATCACCGCCCGCGCCGGGCTCGACCTGCTGCCCGCCGCCAGCTGGCTGCTGCTGCGGGTACGCCGTCATGGCGCCGTCGAACCCGGCCGGCTCGCCGCGACCACCCCCGTACCGCCGCAAGTGATCACCCAGGCGGCCCGCCAGCTGGAGCAACGCCATCTCGTCGCGCGCGAGGGCGTACAGCTGATCCTCACCGAGCAGGGAGCCGAGACGGCGGTACGGCTCGGACGGGCGCGCGAGGACTCGCTGGCCGAACTGCTCGGCGACTGGTGGGGGCCGGACCGGCCGACGGACCTGGTACGCCTGGTGGAGCTGCTCACCGACGAACTGAGCGGCGCGAACGGCGAGCAGCTGCGCGGGCGGAGGCCGCCGGGGCCGCCGAGACCAGCGGGGCCGGGCGACGAGGGACCGCCACCGCCGTGACGGCCCGGCCCGGGATCCCCCGAGCCGGGCCGTCATGGTGGATCGGGCCTCCGGTCCGAGTAGCGCGTCTTCACGTGCACCTCGAAGTTGTAGTACGTGGCCGTGATGGAGGCCTTTCCGGCGGCCGGAGCGGCAGGAGCCACTGGGGCGTCCGGGGCCGTCGGGGACGGCAGGGCCTGCGCCGGCCCCGCCTGGAGGCAGAGGGCGGTCACGGCCGCGATCGGGATCCCGGCCAGGACCCGACTGATCTTCTTCATACGATTCCTTCCCCCGTTGGGGATTGCGCTTGTGGCACTCGCCCCTGGGCCGGGGCGACACGACGAGCTTGGGCGGCCGGAGTCCGGGGAACCTTGCGCGCTGTCGGAATCCGCAGGCCGGGACGTACGTCAGGACGCGGCCCGGAGGCGTTCGCGCACCCGGTCGGCGTCCGGGTGGCCGAGGGCCTCCAGGACGCGCAGGGCGTCCTGGTACGCGGCCCGGGCCCCGGCGTGGTCGCCGACGGCGCCGAGGCCGTCGCCGAGACTGGTGAGGGTGTCGGCCTGGTAGTAGCGGTCGCCCAGCTCCGTGAAGAGCCGCAGGGAGTGGCGGAGGCAGACGACAGCGTCGGCGTGCTGGCCCAGCCCCCGGTGGGCGTAGGCGAGGCTGTCCCAGCTGTACGCCTGGCCGGTGCGGTTGCCGACCTGCTCGAACAGGGCGAGCGCGTGCCGGCACGCCGTCAGGGCCTGCCGGTGGCGGCCGAGGAGCGACTGGCACCAGCCGATCACGTTCAGGGCGCTGGCCCGGCCGGGCGGGAAACCGGCGGCGGTGTAGTGGCGCAGGGTCGCCACCGCGTGGGCGAGCGCCTCCGCGTCGCGTCCCTGCTTCTGGCTCACCCAGGACAGGGTGCGCCGGGTGTGCGCCTGGCCGGTCTCGTCGGCCAGCCGCGCGTAGCGGACCAGGGCGTCGTCGAGCAGCGTGCGGGCCTCGTCGTGGCGGCCGGACCAGGAGAGGGCGACGGCGAGACCGTGCCGGCTGTGCGCGATGCCGTACGCGTCGTCCGCGTGGTGGGCCGCGCGCAGCGCCGTGTCCTGGACGTGCCGCCACTCGTCCCAGGAACCGCGCCGCTGCAGGTGGGTGCTGAGCGTCCAGGCCAGCCGCCAGGCGTGGCCCGGGAATCCCGCGGCGGCGGCCCGGTCCACCAGCGCGAGGAGGGTGGCGTGTTCGGCGGTGAACCAGCCCGACGCCTCCTCGTGGCCGGCGAAGTCCCGCACCTGGCTTCCGGGGTGGGGCGGGTCCATGGCGACGGGGTCGCGGTGTTCGTCCAGGATCCGGTCGGCGGCTTGGGCGGTGTGGAGGTAGTGGTCGAGCAGCCGGTGTTCGGCGGCGTGCCGCCCGGACGCCGGCTCGTCGGCGGCCAGCCGCGTTCCCGCGTAGGCGTGCAGCAGGTCGTGCAGGAGGTGACGGTCCGCGCCGCGGCGCTGCAGCAGTCCGGCGTCGGTCAGTTCCTCCAGCAGGACCCGCGTGGCGGCCGGGGACGCCCCGGCCAGCGAGGCGGCGGCGGGCAGTGCGAACTCGGGCCCCGGGTGCGGGGCCAGCAGCCGGAAGATCCGCGCGGCCCCCGGCGACAGCGCGCGGTACGACCAGGAGAACACCGCCGACACGTCGGAGTCCCGGCCGTCGGGGACGGCGAGCGCGCGCAGACCGTGGTCCTGGTCGCGCAACTCGTCGACGAGCGAACGCAGCGGCATCTCCGGGTTCGTCAGCGCGCGGGCGGCCGCGACGCTGAGCGCGAGGGGCAGCCCGGCGCAGTGCCCGACCAGGTCGTCGAGGGCGTCCGGCTCCGCGGCCGCGCGGGCCGCGCCCATCCGGCTGACGGCGAGTTCGCGCGCTTCGGGGGCCGTGAGCGTGCCCAGGGCGAGGGGCTGCGCCTGGAAGCGGGCCACCAGACCGGCGAGCAGGCGCCGGCTCGTCACCAGCACCAGACAGCCCGCGCCGCCGGGCAGGAGCGGCCCGACCTGGTCCGCGTCGCGCGCGTTGTCCAGGACGAGCAGCAGGCGCCGGTCCGCGGTCAGGCTCCGGAACAGCGCCGCCTTGCCGTCCGCGTCGGCGGGCATGCGGTCCGGGCCCACGCCGAGCGCGTCGAGCAGCCGGTGCACGGCCTCCGCGGGCGCCATCGGCGCCTCGGCCGGCCCGAAGCCGCGCAGGTCCAGATAGAGCTGCCCGTCCGGGAAACGGTCCATGACCCGCCGGGCCCAGGACAGGGCCAGCGTCGTCTTCCCGACGCCCGCCAGCCCGCTGACGGTGATCACGACCGCCGTCCCGGCCCCAAGGCTCAGCTCGGCCGACTGGGTTTCGAGGGCGGTGAGTTCACGGTCCCGGCCGATCAGGGAGCGTACGGTCAGCGGCAGTTGCCGGGGAGACGGGGGCGATGGGGGCGGCGGTGGTGCGGTGGTCCGCCCGGTGAGGGGTGCGGCGACGGAGGTTCCGGAACGGGCCGGGTCGAGCGTGGCGTCCCGGCTGAGGATGCGCCGATGGAGACGCCGTATCGGCTCGCTGGGGTCGACGCCCAGCTCCTCGGCCACCTGGCGGCGCAGCCGGGTGTACGTGTCGAGGGCGTCGGCCGTGCGGCCCGACCGGTAGAGCGCGAGCATGAGCTGTTCGGCCAGCCGCTCGTCCAGCGGGTATTCGGTCGCCCGGGCGGACAGCCGGCTCAGCAGCCGTTCATGTCCGCCCTGTCGTAAGGCGGCGTCGTTCCGCTCCAGTTCCGCCACTAATCGTTCCTGCCGCAGGGCCGCGCGCATGTCGTCCGCCCAGGCGCTCTCCACCACGCCGAACGGCTCGCCGCGCCACAGGCCGAGCGCCTCCTCGTACAGCTCGACGGCCCGGGGGTCGTCGGCCGACCGGGCCCGGCCGACCAGACCGCGGAACCGGTGCAGATCCACGGCGTCCGGGTCCACGCGCAGCAGGTAACCAGGGCCCTGCCGTTCCACCGTGACGTCCTCCGCCGGCGCCACGACCCGCCGCAGGCGCGACAGGTAGCTGTGGAGGGCGGCCCGGGCCCGCTGCGGCTGCCGCTCGCCCCACACCCGGTCCGCCAGCTGCCCCAGGGTGACCAGCCGGCCGGTGTCCGTCAGCAGGGCGGCCAGCACGCACTGCTGCCGGGCGTGCCCTACGGCCACCGGCCGCGTGCCGACCCGTACCTCCACGCCGCCGAGCAAGCCGAACCACGTACTCATCCCGCCCCCTTCCCGAGCCGCACCGCTCTGGTGCGCTCAACAGAATCGCGGACGCGGCACCCCGGACACGAAGCTCTGGCGCCCGGCGCTTCCCGCGTGTCGGCGTACCCCGAGGTGTGTCGGATACGCCGGGCATCGACCGGGTCAGAAGTCGAGCGTCAGAAGTCGAGCGTCAGAAGTCGACGGGGTCCCGGACCAGCGGACAGGTCATGCAGTGCCCGCCCCCGCGCCCCCGCCCCAGCTCGGCGCCGACGATGGGCAGGACCTCGATGCCGGCCTGCCGCAGCAGCGCGTTGGTCTGGGTGTTGCGGTCGTACGTGAAGACGACCCCGGGCTCCACGGCGACGGCGTTGTTGGCGCTGTCCCACTGCTGCCGTTCGGAGGAGTACTCGTCCCCGCCGGTCCCGATGACCCGCAGCCGCGACAGGCCGAGGGCCTTCGCCACGACGTCCGTGAACGAGGTGGCGCCCTCGTCCGTGATGTCGACGCCGGGCGACGCGCCGTCGCCCGGGCGCAGGGTGAAGGTGCGGACGGCGCTCATGATCTTCGGGTAGAGGGTGACGACGTCGCGGTCCGCGAAGGTGAAGACGGTGTCGAGGTGCATCGCGGACCGGAGTCTCGGCAGGCCGGCGACGACGACGCGTTCGGCGGCGCCGTTCTCGAAGAGCGCGCGGGCGACCTGGGTGACGGCCTGGCGCGAGGTGCGTTCGCTCATGCCCATGAGCACGACCCCGTTGCCGACGGGCATGATGTCGCCGCCCTCGAACGTGGCCTGCCCCCAGTCCTTCTCGGGATCGCCCCACCACACGGTCGCGTCCCGGTAGTCGGGATGGAAGGTGTAGATCGCCTTCATGAGGAGGGTCTCGCCGTGGCGGGCGGGCCAGTACAGCGGGTTGAGGGTGACGCCGCCGTACAGCCAGCAGGTGGTGTCCCGGGTGTAGAGCGAGTTGGGCAGCGGCGGCATCAGGTACTCCCGGGCGCCGTGCCCTTCCCGGGCGAGCGCCACGTACCCGGGCCGGGAGTCCTCGGGCAGGTCCGTGACCGACAGGCCGCCGATCAGGTACTCGACGAGCAGCCGGGGCGCGAGCGAGTCGAGGTACGCGCGGGTGTCGTCCACCAGGCCGAGCCCCACCTCGTTGGGCACGATCTTCCGGTCGAGGAGCCAGGTACGGGCCTCGGGGAGGGCCATGGTCTCGGCGAGGAGATCGTGCAGCTCGACGACCTCGACGCCGCGCCGGGTCAGTTCGGCGACGAACGCGGCGTGGTCGCGCTGGGCGTTCTCCACCCACATGACGTCGTCGAAGAGCAGCTCGGCGGCGTTCGTCGGGGTGAGCCTGCGGTGGGCGAGCCCCGGGGAGCAGACGAGCACCTTCCGGAGCCGCCCGACCTCGGAGTGGACGCCGAGCGCCGGGCGGGCGGCGCCGGTCTCGGGAGTACGCGTGGTCATGGGCGGCCTTTCCGGTGTCGGGCGGGGGAGGGGGAACGGGCAGGTACGGAGGGCGTGCACGCGGGCGTACGGGACCGGGCGGGCGTACGGGACCGGGCGGGCGTACGGGACCGGGCGGGGGTCACAGGGCGATCCAGCCGACGGCGAGGGCGACGATCCCCAGGGCGGCCCCGGCGACGGAGCCGGCGAGGATCACCGCCTCCCGCGGCGAGAACAGGCGCCGGCCCAGCTCCCGGCGCGCCTTGACGAAGAGGAGCGTGGCCGGGGCGTACACGATGAGGGAGACGAGGACGAACTTCAGCCCCGCGGCGTAGAGCAGGAACGCCGTGTAGAGGGTGGCCAGGGCCGCGACGACGACCTCGCGGCGGGCGCCGGTGCCGGGGCTCCCGGCCCCCTCCCGTACCGGCCACAGCGCGAGCTTCAGGGCGAAGGCGGCGGCCAGGAAGAACGGGATGAGGGTCAGGGCGCTGGTCAGATCGAGGGCGAAGTCGAACGCGTCGCCGGAGAACGCCGTGACGACCAGGACGACCTGGGTGAGCGCGCTCGACAGCAGCAGCGCGGGCACCGGCACGTCGGAGAGGCTGACCCGGGCCAGGAAACGCGGCATGTCCTTGTCCTTGGCGGCGACGAACAGCACCTCCGCGGCCATCAGGGTCCAGGCGAGATACGCGCCGAGGACGGACACGATGAGCCCGGCGCTGACGAAGGTCTTGCCCCAGGTGCCGACCGCCGCCTCCAGGACGCCGGCCATGGACGGCTGGCGCAGCCGGGCGATCTCGGCCATGGGCAGGATGCCGTACGACACGATGGTGACCGAGGCGAAGACCGCGAAGACGCCCACGAACCCGAGGAGCGTCGCGCGCCCGACGTCCCGGCGGCGCTGGGCGTGCCGCGAGTAGACGCTGGCGCCCTCCACGCCGAGGAAGACGAACACGGTGGCCAGCGTGGTGCCGCGGACCTGGTCGAAGAGGGAACCGGCGTAGTCCGCGCCGCGGAGGTTGTCCGTGAAGACGGAAGGTTCGAAGAAGACCAGGGCCAGGACGACGAAGACGAGGATGGGCACGAGCTTGGCGGCGGTCACGATCCGGTTGATCGCCGTCGCCTCCTTCACCCCGCGGCGGATGAGCAGGTAGAAGGCCCACAGCCCGACCGAGGACAGGACGATCGCGAGAGCCGTGTCGCCGTCGCCGAGCGCGGGTGCGACCGCCCCGAGCGTCGACATGATGAGCACCCAGTACGTCACGTTGCCCACGCACACGCTCGCCCAGTAGCCGAAGGCCGAGAAGAACCCGAGGTACTCCCCGAAGCCCGCCTTGGCGTACGCGTAGACGCCCGCGTCGAGGTCGGGCCGGCGGACGGCCAGAGTCTGGAACACGAACGCGAGCATCAGCATCCCGAGGCCCGCCACCGCCCAGGCGATCAGGGCCCCGGTCACTCCCGTCTCCTGGGCGAACCGGCGCGGCAGGGAGAAGACGCCGGCGCCCACCATGGAGCCCACGACCAGCGCGGTGAGCGTCAGGAGACTGAGTTTGGCGGTCTTCGGCGTACCGCCACCGCCCCCGTCGCCGCCACCGCCGTCGGCCCGGGCGTCCTCCAGGGTGTCGGCAGACGGCATGGGGCACCTCGTCCAAGCGCTCGATCCACGGCGGCACCGGAAACCGGATCCGGAACCCGATCCGGGACCGGAACCCGGGCCAGGACCTCAGCCGGAACGGGGACCCGGGCCGGAACCGGAGCGGAGACCCGGGCCGGAACCGGAGCGGCCGCGGACCGGTGGCCCCAGATCCGCAACCTATGCGCCCCGGGCGCCCCGGGCCCGCCGGACGCGTCCATCCGGGGCCGGGGCGCCCGCACGGGGACTTCGCGGGCCCTAGACGGCAGCGGCCGCCACGAGATCCTTGCCGTACCAGATCTCCATGTACGGGCCGCTGCAGTACGCCGGTATCTCCGCGTACCCGTGCCGTGTGTACAGCGCCCGCGCCTCCACCAGGTCGAGCCGGGTGTTCAGCACCATCCGCGTGGCGCCCAGGGCGCGCGCCGCGTCCTCCAGGCTGCCGAGCAGCGCGGACGCCCCGCCCTTGCCCCGGAACTCGGGCAGCAGGAACACCCGGGTCAGCTCGGCGCGTCCGTCGTCCAGCAGGAGGACGCCGCCGCAGCCGACGGGCTCGCCGCCGTACCGGGCCACCAGGAACTGCCCGGTCGGCGGCGTCAGCAGCTCGACCCCGTCGTTCGTCAGTCCCGAGTCGACCTCCGCCGTGGTCGCGGGACGTCCCCAGTAGCTGCTCGCGACGTCGTCGTAGTACGTACGGCGCAGCGCGGACGCGACCGGCGTGTCGTACGCCTCGGGGGCGAAGGTCCAGGTCCTCACCTGGTCCGCGGCGCTCATCCGGCCTGCTTCGGGGCGGTCTGCTGGACGACCTCGAAGGACCACACCGTCGACCCGGTCGCCGCCGGCTTCGGCCGCTCGCCGCCACCCGCGCCGCCGCCCTGGTGGGCGGACTTCATGGGGCCGTTCATCCAGTTCTGGAAGTCCTCCTCGCTGCGCCACCGGGTGTAGACCAGGTAGTCGTCGGTGCCCTCGACCGGGCGCAGCAGCTCGAACCACTCGAAGCCGTCCGAGCTCTCGACGGCACCGGCGCGCGACGCGAAACGCTGCTCCAGTACCGCGCGCTGCTCGGCGGGGACGGTCAGGACGTTGATCTTCACGATGCTGGGCACGGAACACCTCTCGGCAAGCGCGGGCCGGGCACCGCGCCCGGCCGTGACCGCGTGGGTGCAGTCTCCTCCATCGGCCGCCCGCCCGGTCGGGCGGGTGGCCGATGGAGGCGCGGCGGGGTGACGGGCTCGCTGACGCGGCTACGCGGTCACGCGGGCGATCAGCAGGCCGTCGTAGCCCTTCGTGCCGACCGTCTGGAAGGCGGTGGCGTCCAGACGCGGTTCGCGGGCGACGAGTTCGAACATCTCGCGGGTGCCGGTGATCGCCGGGTCGTCGGGGTGCGGGGTGGTGATCGCGCCGCCGCGGACGACGTTGTCGACGATCACGAGGGTGCCGGGGCGGGAGAGCTTGAGCGCCCAGGCGACGTAGTGCGGGTTGTTCACCTTGTCGGCGTCGATGAAGACGAGGTCGAACGGGCCCGCGCCCTCCGCCTCCAGCTTCGACAGGGTGTCCAGGGCCGCGCCGGTGCGCACCTCGACGATCGTGTCCAGTCCGGCCCGGGCGAGGTTGCGGCGGGCCACGTCCGCGTGGACGGGGGAGTACTCCAGGGTGATCAGTCGGCCGTCGGCGGGCAGGGCGCGGGCCAGCCAGATCGTGCTGTAGCCGCCGAGGGTGCCGATCTCCAGGATGCGGCGGGCGCCCTGCGTCACCGCGAGGAGGTGGAGCAGCTTGCCCTGGTTGGGGGCCACCGCGATCCGGGGCAGTCCGGCGGCCTCGGAGTCGGCGAGGGCGGCCGTGAGGGCGTCGTCCGCCGGGGCGAGCAGGTCGGTGACGTACGCGTCGACGGCGGTCCAGCGGGCTTGATCGTTATCGGTGCTCATGCGGCCGAACGTACACCGGGCCGGGCGCGCCGGGCCCGTACGACCGCGAAGCCGCCGCCCGCGGCGAACAGCGCGAGCAGCGCCCCGCCCACGGTCAGCAGCCAGACCGGGACGGCGCCGACCGTCCATAGCCGGTCCTTCCAGACGACCTGGCGGTACGGGGTGTCGGCGGACGCCCGGACGAGTTCGTGGTCGCCGTCGATGCGCGACGGGTCGGGGAAGGACTGGTCGACGGCGGTGAGGAAGACCTTCCCGGAGCCGGCGAGACGGGCGAGTTCGCCGGCCGGCGGCGGGGTGACGGCGCCCGCGAACAGCACCTCGGGGCGCTTGCCGCCGATGGCGCCCTTCGGTTCCATCCGGTGGCCGGCGAGCACGTACAGGCCGAGCGACTGCGGGGTGGCGGCGAGCCGGGACAGCCGCATCGGGTAGACGGGGCGGTCGTTGGCGAAGCGGATACGGATCGGGTCGAGGGCGCCGTACAGCTTGGCCCCGTCCCGCTCCGGGGCGAGGCGGACGGCGACGTACTCCCAGCCCTGGTCCACGTACGGGCGCAGGGCCTCGGAGAGCCGGTCGGACAGTTCGAAGCCGTTGTCGTGCAGCCAGTCGCCGAGCGCGGCCGGGTCGGTGGCCGTGAGCCGGGCGATATCGAAGGGGCCGAGCCGTTCGCGGCCGACGACCCCGACACCGGGGCCGCCCGGGCGCGGCGCGGCGCCCACCGCGTCGTCCATGTCGCCGGGGGCGAAGGGCCAGTCGGAACCGCGCGGCCAGAAGTGGTCGCGGGTGCGGTGCTCGGGCGCGGTGAGCCGGTCGAGTTCGTCGAAGAGGGCCGGGTCGGCCAGGTCGACGTCGGCGCGGTGCGGCACGGGCATGATCCAGGCGGCCTGGTCGGCGTCGCCGTGGACGGTGAAGCGCATGACGATCTGCTCGGTGCCGCCGCGTCCCTCGGCCCCGCGGTGCTCGTCCCAGCGCACCACCGAGGTCTCCCGGTCGACGCCGAGCCGCGCCATCCGGTTGGTGACCATGGCGCCGCAGCCGCAGGCGTACGCCGGTGCGACGAGCGTGCCGAGCTGGAGCGCGAGCAGCAGGCCGAGCGCCGTCAGGATTCTTCCGATGGTCCGGTGGCTGATGCCGTGTATCCGTGTCCCCCGCATGCCGGATCGGACGCGCGAACGGATCTTTCGGTTCCGATCGCGCGCCGCCGGCCGGCCGGCCGTTCGGACCGCCGCTTGGCCGTCCGCTCGGCCGACCGGTCAACCCGCCCTGACCTGAAGCTCCTTGATGCCGTTGAGCCAGGACGCGCGCAGCCGGCGCGGCTCGCCGGCCAGGGTGAGGCCGGGGAGTTCGTCGGCGAGGGCCTCGAAGATGAGGTCGATCTCCTTGACGGCGAGTGACTTGCCGAGGCAGAAGTGCGGTCCGCCGCCGCCGAATCCCAGGTGGGGATTGGGGTCCCGGGTGATGTCGAAGAGTTCGGGGCGGTCGAAGACCTCGGGGTCGTTGTTGGCGGAAGAGTAGAAGATTCCGACCCGGTCGCCCTGCCGGATGAGCTGTCCGCCGAGTTCGGTGTCCTGGGTGGCGGTGCGCTGGAAGGCGGTCACCGGGGTGGCCCAGCGGACGATCTCCTCGGCGGCGGTGGCCGGCCGTTCCCGCTTGTACAGCTCCCACTGCTCGGGATGGGTGAGGAAGGCGTGCATGCCGTGGCTGATGGCGTTGCGCGTGGTCTCGTTGCCCGCGACGGCGAGCAGCAGCACGAAGAAGCCGAACTCGTCGGAGGACAGGTTGCCTTGGCCCTCGGCGGCGACGAGCTGGCTGACGATGTCACCGGCCGGGCACTTCTTGCGGTCGGCGGCCAGGTTCATCGCGTAGCCGATGAGTTCCATGGCGGCCTCGGCGCCGATCTCCTCGGTGATCGCGTACTCGGGATCGTCGTACGCCACCATCTTGTTCGACCAGTCGAAGATCCGGGCCCGGTCCTCCTGGGGTACGCCGATGAGTTCGGCGATGGCCTGAAGCGGCAGCTCGACGGCGACCCGGGTCACGAAGTCGAAGGTGCCGCCCGGGATTCCGCCAGGTGTCCCGTTCGTCCCGCCTCCCGCGCCTCCCGCGGCCGCCGCGGCGGCCTTCGCCTCGGTGACGATGGCGCGGGCCCGGGAGCGCAGGGCGGACTCCAGGCCGCGGATGGCGCGCGGGGTGAAGCCGCGCTGCACGATCTGGCGGACCCGGGAGTGCTCGGGCGGGTCCATGTTGAGCATGATCAGCTTCTGGACCTCGATCTGGTCCCGGCTGATGTGCTCGTTGAAGCGGATGACGGCGGTGTTCGCGTTCGACGAGAACAACTCCGGGTGGGTGGACACGTACTTGACGTCGGCATGCCGGGTGACGGCCCAGTAGCCCTCGTCGGCGAAGCCGGTGACACCGGGCGGCTGGGCGCACCACCAGACGGGCGCGGTCTGCCGCAGTCGCGCGAACTCCGGGTGAGGGACGCGGGCATGGAGCAGATCGGGGTCGGTGGCGTCGAACCCTTCGGGGAGACTGGGACAGCGCATCGGCACACACTCCAGATATCTGATGGTCCATCAGAAGTTGCCGGGAAAGGTAGTGAGCGGCCCCGCAAGAGGCAAGGCATACGGGGGGAAGTATTGCGTTCCGGACCCTTGCCTACCGGCGGTAACCCCCATAAGACTGCACTCATAACTAGAACGCGTACTAGTTCTGCGTGAAGTTGCGCGTGCTGTGCATGTCTCTGCGCGCTCCTGCCCGGTCCCGCCCAGTTCTGTTCAGCCCTGACCGACCCTGACCAGCCCTGTTCGTGCAGTTCCACGTGACCCGTCGACCGGTGGGGTGCCGGGAACACCCGTACCGGGCGAGGAGAGGACCAGCTCATGGCCGCGGAACCCGTCATCGTCGAAGCCGTACGCACCCCCATCGGCAAGCGCCACGGCGCGCTCGCCAACCTCCACCCCGCCTACCTCCTCGGCGAGACCTACCGTGAACTCCTCGGCCGCACCGGCATCCCCGCCGACTGCGTCGAGCAGGTCGTCGGCGGCACCGTCACCCACGCCGGCGAACAGTCCATGAACCCCGCCCGGACCGCCTGGCTCGCCATGGGACTGCCGTACGAGACTGCCGCGACCACCGTCGACTGCCAGTGCGGCTCGTCACAGCAGGCCAGTCACATGGTGGCGAACATGGTGGCGGCCGGGGTCATCGACGTCGGGATCTCCTGCGGCGTCGAGGCCATGTCGCGGGTGCCGCTCGGCTCGGGCTCCAAGCACGGGCCCGGCAAGCCGTTCCCGGACGAGTGGAACGTCGACCTGCCCAACCAGTTCGAGGCGGCCGAGCGCATCGCCCGCCGCCGCGGCCTCACCCGCGAGCGCGTCGACGCCTTCGGTCTGCTCTCCCAGGAGCGCGCGGCCGTCGCCTGGGCCGAGGAGCGCTTCAAGCGCGAGACCTTCGCCGTCCAGGTCCCCACCACCGAGGAGGAGCAGCACGCCGGACAGGGTATGTGGCGGCTGGTCGACCGCGACGAGGGGCTGCGGGACACCAGCATGGAGGCGCTGGCCGGGCTCAAGCCGGTGCTGCCCACCGCCGTGCACACCGCCGGCACCGCCTCGCAGATCTCCGACGGTGCCGCCGCCCTGATGTGGGCGTCCAAGCGGATGGCCCGCGCGCTCAAGCTGCGGCCCCGCGCGCGTATCGTCGCCCAGGCCCTCGTCGGCGCCGACCCGCACTACCACCTGGACGGGCCCGTCGACGCGACCCGGGCGGTGCTCGGCAAGGCGGGCATGTCGCTGAAGGACATCGACCTCGTCGAGATCAACGAGGCGTTCGCCGCGGTGGTGCTGAGCTGGGCGGACGTGTTCGGGCAGGACCTGGAGAAGGTGAACGTCAACGGCGGCGCCATCGCCCTCGGCCACCCCGTCGGCGCCACCGGGGCCCGGCTGATCGCCACGGCCCTGCACGAGCTGGAGCGGCGGGACAAGGAGTTCGCGCTGATCACGATGTGCGCGGGCGGCGCATTGGCCACCGGCACCATCATCCAGCGGCTCTCCTAGCCCGTATACAACGGGACGGGTACGCGAAAACGCCGCAGGCCCCGCTCCCCCTAGGCGATAAGGGGGCGGGGCCTTGCGACGTCAGGATGTGAGGCTGTCGGCTCAGTACCAGCCGTGCGACTGCCAGAAGTTCCAGGCGCCGTTCGGCGAGCCGTAACGCTCGTTCATGTAGTTGAGACCCCACTTGATCTGGGTGGCGGGGTTCGTCTTCCAGTCGGAGCCGGCCGAGGCCATCTTCGAGGCCGGAAGGGCCTGGACGAGGCCGTAGGCGCCGCTGGAGGAGTTGGTGGCGTGGTGGTTCCAGCCGGACTCGTGCTCGACGATCTTGCTGAAGGACGCGTACTGATTCGACGGCACGATCTGGCGGGCGATCTCCTGGGGGGTGGCGGCCGAGGCCGTACCCGTCGTGCCGAGCACCGCGCCGGAGGCGCCGACCAGAATCGCCGCGGAGGCGGCGAAGGCCTTCTTGCGGGCAGAGACACGAGTGGTGATCGAGCGGATCAAAACGTCATACCTAACGTCGGGGACAAAAGGCGCGCCGGGCGATTTCGGCAAGCCGGAACCAGAGCCCGGGGAATCCGGGATCCGGGGGGAACCGGTCTGCCTGCCCCGGTGACGAGCACCGGCTGCCTGGCGACGTCCACCAGAGAAGCAAACCCGGCGGGGGGCTGGCAACGCCCCCCGGTACGAGCCCGGATCGGAGAAGGCCGCCGGGCGCCCCGTCCCCGTACCGGATGTTTCCGCAGGTCATGTGCGCGTATGGGGGATATGGGTGAGGTGTCCGGGTCTACTACTGCGCTTCGGACGTGATCTGGGCCCTATGAGCGGCCTCACCCGCAGCGCCCTGTCGAGGGCCCTCGAATGTGACCTGGGCCTCGAAGTTCGCGCGTCTCGTGGCCCGCCGCAGCGCCCTCAGGAGCACCCCGCCGGCGGTGAGCGTGAGCACCACGGTGAGCAGCGCCCGGCCCAGGTCCCAGCCGAGCGAGGTGGCGGCCACGTACGCCAGGAAGCGCACCAGGTTCTCGCCCAGCGGCCCCCCGGGCTCGAAGGAGATGCCCTCGCCCATGCCCTGGCCGCCGGTGCCGCCGACCGTCACCCAGCCGTAGAGGTTGGTGACCGTGCCGTACGCGAACGCCGCCGCGAAGCCGTACGCCGCCAGCATCAGCCGCTCCGCCCGGCCCCGGATCCGCTCCGGGCCCGGCAGCAGACCCGCGCCCATCGAGAACCAGCCCATCGACAGCATTTGCGTCGGCAGCCACGGCCCCACCCCGCCGGTGAGCAGCGCGGACGCGAACATCGTGACCGCGCCGAGGACGAAGCCGAAGCCCGGGCCGAGGACCCGGCCGCTCAGCACCATCAGGAAGAACATCGGCTCCAGGCCGGCCGTCCCCGCCCCGATCGGCCGCAGCGCCGCGCCCACGGCGGCGAGCACGCCCAGCATGGCCACCGCCTTCGCGTCCATGCCGCAGTCGGCGATCGTCGCGACGACGACCGCGATGAGCAGCGGCAGGAGCAGGGCGAAGAACCAGGGCGCGTCGGCGGCGTGGTCGGTGAGGGCCGAGTCCGCGTCCGCGAAGAGCGGCCAGCCGACCGCGATCAGGCCGACCACGGAGACGAGGACGAGCGCGGCGACGGAGCGCGGGCCCAGCCGGATCGGGCGCGCGGCCCGCGTCCGGGCCTTCGCCCCGGCGGTCGTTCCGGCCTTCGTCCCTGCGGTCGCCCCGGTGGTCGTCCCGGTGGTCGTCCCGGTGGGGCTGGTCATCGCAGCGCCTCCTCGACCTGCTCGACCGTGAGCCAGGGGCCCGGCGCGAGGATCTTCGCGACCTGCGGCGAGAAGGCCGGGGACGACACCACGACCTCCGCCGTCGGGCCGTCCGCGACCACCTCGCCGCCCGCGATGATCGCCACCCGGTCGGCCAGCTCCGCCACCAGCTCCACGTCGTGCGTCGCGAGGACGATCGCGTGGCCCTCGGCGGCCAGCGCCCGCAGGTGGGTCACCAGTCGGGCCTTGGCCGCGTAGTCCAGGCCGCGGGTCGGCTCGTCGAGCAGGAGCAGCGGCGGGCGGGCGGTGAGGACGACGGAGAGCGCGAGCGTCAGGCGCTGGCCCTCCGAGAGGTCGCGTGGGTGGGTCGTGTCCGCCACCCCGGGCAGCAGCTCGGCCACCAGGGCGCGGCAGCTGCCGGGCGGCGCGCCCGCGTCGGCGTCGGCCGCGGCGCACTCGGCCGCGACCGTGTCCGCGTACAGCAGATCCCGCGGCTCCTGGGGGACGAGGCCGACCTGCCGGATCAGCGTGCGCGGGTCCGTCGCGTGCGGGACCAGGCCCGCGACGCGGACGGTGCCGGACGCCGGGGTGATCGTGCCGACGAGGGTGCCGAGCAGGGTGGACTTGCCGGCGCCGTTGCGGCCCATGAGCGCGACCGTCTCCCCGGCGCGGACCTGGAGGTCGACACGGCGCAGCGCCTCGACACGGCCGCGGCGGACGGCGAGGCGTTCGACCGAGACGAGCGGGGCCGAGGGGTCGGGGGCGGCGGCGGCCTGGGCGCCGGGAGCACCGGCCTTCCGGCGCCGGCCGAAGAGGGAGAATCCGCCGGCCCTTGTAGAGGAAGGGACATCCGGGAGAGGGCTGGGCGTGAGCGCGGGCGTGGTGCCGGGCGCCTGCCGCGCGGGCGCCGGGGCCTGGTCGGCCAGGCGGGCGCGCAGGGGCGCCGCGCGGCGGCGGGCGTCGCGGACCGTGAGCGGCAGCGGGTCCCAGCCGGCGGTCCGCCCGAGTGCCACCACCGGCGGATGCACCGGCGACAGCGCCATGATGTCGGCCGGCGGCCCCATGGTCGCCTCCGGGAGCAGCAGCACCTGGTCCGCGTACTGCACCACCCGTTCCAGCCGGTGCTCCGCCATCAGCACGGTCGTCCCGAGGTCGTGCACGAGCCGCTGGAGTACGGCGAGGACGTCCTCCGCCGCCGACGGGTCGAGGGCCGAGGTCGGCTCGTCGAGTACGAGGACCTTGGGGTGCGGGGTCAGCACCGAGCCGATCGCGACCCGCTGCTGCTGCCCGCCCGAGAGGGTGGCGATCGGCCGGTCCCGGAGTTCGGCGAGGCCCAGCAGATCGAGCGTCTCCTCGACCCGCCGGCGCATCACGGCGGGTGCGAGGCCGAGGGACTCCATGCCGTACGCCAGCTCGTCCTCGACCGTGTCGGTGACGAAGTGCGCGAGCGGATCCTGGCCCACCGTGCCCACCAGGTCGGCGAGCTCGCGTGGCGGATGCGTCCGGGTGTCGCGTCCGCCGACGGTGACGCGGCCGTGCAGGGTGCCGCCGGTGAAGTGCGGGACGAGTCCCGACACCGCGCCGAGCAGCGTCGACTTGCCGACCCCGGACGGGCCGACGAGCAGCACCAGCTCGCCCTCGGGGACGGTGAGGTCGATGTCCTTGAGGGTGGGGGAGGCCTCGCCGTCGTACGTCACCGAGACGTTCTCGAAACAGATCACCGCGACGACCTCTCTGACTTCTCTGACCTCTCCGGCTTCTCCGGCCACTGCGACCGCTCAGGCTCCTGGGGCCCGAGCGGCCTCGACGGCCTCAACGGCCTCAACGACCTCGTGGGCTTCTCCTGGCTCTCGGGCTCCACGGACACCTCTGGCACCACGGGTCTCCCTGGTCCCACCGGCCCGCTCGGCACCGGGGCCACGAACGCGGGCACCAGACCCAGCAGCACGGCCAGGGCCGGCCACACCGGCAGTCCGGGCGCCTCCAGGGGGACGACTCCGGGCCGCAGCGCCTCGGGAAGCGCCGACGCCGCCGCGATCATCGCGGCGGCCACGGCGACCCCCGACCCCGCCACCAGGCAGGACCGCACGCCCCACCGGTCCGGCCGGTACCGGGTCCGGGTCGTCCGCCGCCCGCCGAGCCTCAGCCCGGCGACGGCCGCGGCGAGCCCGGCCACGAGCAGCGGCAGCCCGTATCCGGCGCCCTGCGCCGCGAGCAGCCCGTACGAGCCGGCGCACACCCCGAGCAGCCCGCCGAGGGTGAGGACGGCGGTCGTGCGCCGGACCACGCGCGGCACGTGCGCCGTACGGCCGTACCCGCGCGCGTCCATCGACGCCGCCACCGCGACCGACCGCTCCAGGGCGCCCTCCAGGACCGGCAGCCCGATCTGGACGAGGGCCCGGACGCCACCGGCGGGACGGCCGCGCAGCCGGCGGGCGGTGCGCAGCCGGGAGACGTCGGCGACCAGGTTCGGCGCGAACGTCATGGCCACGACGACCGCCACGCCCACCTCGTACAGCGCGCCCGGCAGCGACTTCAGCAGCCGCGCCGGGTTGGCGAGCGCGTTCGCCGCGCCCACGCAGATCAGCAGGGTGGCCAGTTTCAGCCCGTCGTACAGGGCGAACACCAGCTGTTCGGCGGTGACCCGGCCGCCGATCCGGATGCCCTGCGCCCAGTCGGGCAGCGGCAGCTCGGGCAGCGTGAACAGCTCCACGGACCCCGGGATCGGGGTGCCGAGGAGCAGCGAGAAGAACACCCGCAGCCCGACCACGAACAGGCCGAGCTTCACGAACGCGCCGTACGAACGGGCCCACGGCGCGTCCGTACGGCGGGCCGCGACGACGTAGCCCGCGACGCCGACGAGCAGCCCGAGCAGCAGCGGGTTGGTCGTCCGGGAGGCGGCCACGGCGAGGCCGAGCGCCCAGAGCCACCAGGCTCCGGGGTGCACGGCGTTGGAACGGTTCGCCTCGGGGGCGCGCAGCGGGGTCATCGCGGAGTCGTCTCGGGCCGTCCGGTCAGCCGCGCCGCCGGCGCGCCTGCCAGACACCGGCCGCGCCGAGCGCGAGCACGGCGGCCCCACCCGCGACCAGGCCGACGGACGGGCCGCCGGAGGAGCCGCCGGACCCGGCGGACCCGGCGGACTTCTCCGCCGGCCCCGCCTGCTCGGTCTTGCCCTGGCCGTCCTGGACGCCCTCGGTGCCCTGCGCGTCCGAGCCGGTCACCGCGACCTGCTCGCCACAGCCCTTGGCCGGGTACCCGGCGATGCCGCACAGCAGCGCGTTCGCGTCGTACCGCAGCGGCTTCGCGACCCCGGCCAGCGCCTCCGCCGCCGAGGCGTCCTCGCGGACCAGCGGGCAGCCGGTGCGGACCATCGGCTGCGGCGGGGTCTCGCCGGACGGGGCGTCCTGGGCGGTGCCGAAGTCGATGACGACCGCGACCCGCTTGCTGCCCGCCTTCTCCGGCACGTCCGCGCAGAGCTGCCGGAAGTTCGGGGCGGTGGAGGGCTTCTTGGCGTCGGCGGAGTCCGCGCTGACCGCGAAGCGGAAGCCGATGACGTCGCCGTCGGCGGGCCGGGCGGTCGCCGGGCCCTGCGCGGCGAAGCCCCAGCCGGTCTTGCCCGCCTCCCAGTAGGACCAGTAGCGGTAGCCGGCGGCCTGCGCGGGCGCGGCGACGGCGACCGTGACGGTGACGGCGGAGAGGAGGGCGAGAAGGCCGGCGGCGAGCGCGGTGCGGACCCGCGTCGCGGCGCGGGTGCTCCGGACGCCCCGGACGCCCCGGTTGCCCCGGTCGCGTACGGGCGAGAGGCGGCGGGTCACTTCTTGCGGCCGCTCAGGAGGAAGCCGACGCCGACGCCGACGACCGTGCCGATGCCGATGATCCACCACACGTTGAAGCCGCCCTCGTCGTCGGCGCCGGTGGACGCCTCCGAGTTGTCGGGGGCCTTCGGGGCCGGGCCGGTGGCGTTGAGCTGCTCGATCAGGTCGAGGGTGCCGAAGCTGCGCGGGTCGGTTTCCATGGCGTGCGCGGCGAACACGAGCTGCGCGTACGCGCCCGGGCCGTTGGTCTTCGCCCACTCGCCGGCGTTCTTCTCCAGCCAGGCCAGCGCGCCCCGGGCCTCCTTCTTCGCGCCGGCGGCGGCCAGCGCGACGACGGCGTCCGCGGTGTTGCCGTAGTCCGGCAGCACGGTGGCGTTCTCGGCGCCCGGCATCGGCGGGACGTCGAGGTGCCCGGTCTTCGCCAGCCGGCCGGTCAGGTAGGCGGCGCCGTTGGCGGCGGTCCCGTCGGGCGTCGGCGGGTTCGTGTCCACGCAGGCCGGGGTCTGCTGGGGCTCGGCGCCGCGCGCGGTGAGGCCCTTGCCGAGGCCGGCCAGGGTGGCGGCGGCGGTGGCGTCGTCGTTGGCGACGAGCTTGCCGGTCTTGTCCGGCTGGTACGCGAAGGCGCCCGCGCCGCCGTCCTTGACCTCCTTGCCCGCGCACGGCAGGGCGAAGGTGACGAGGGCGTCGTACGGGGTCTTGCCGTCGGCCGACTTCACGGCGGAGGGCCGGACCTTGGCCGCGGCGAGGGCGCCGATGACGAGGGAGGTGGAGTTGGCGTCGCTGGGGGTGGCCGGGCCGCCCGGGGCGGCGGGGTTGTAGCTCCAGCCACCGTCGGCGTTCTGCGCGCCCTTCAGCCAGGCGGCGCCCGCCTGGGCGGCCTGCTTGGTCTTCTCCGGGTCGGCGGACTGGGGGGCCACGGCGATGAGCGCCTGCACGGCGGCGGCCGTGGCGTTGGTGTCCATGACCGTCTTGGCGTCGCAGGGCGCGCCCGCCGGGTCGGGGCGGAACGAGGCGAAGCCGCCGTCCGCGCACTGCTGGGCGAGCAGCCACTCCACCGGCTGGTCGGCGGGCTGGATGCCGGAGGTGCGCTGCGCGAGGAAGGCCAGCGACTGGCGCCAGACGCCGTCGTAGGTCGGGTCGCCCTTGCCGTACAGCCCGGCCGGGACCGTGACGGGGGAGGGCGTCGGCGACGGCGCGGCCGCGGCCACCCCGGCGGCGGTGGTGCTGAGCACGGCACCGGCCGCGAGTGCGGCGGCGGCGCGGCGAACGCTGATCATGAGTCCCTCTCCTGTGTGCCGGACACCGGCACACGGAGGGCCGGCGCACGGCCCGTATTCCTCGACGATGCCGGCGCTCACGTCCCGTACAGGGCAATCCGACTCGCCGCCCGGGCGGGCGGCTCACGGCTGCGGGTCAGTGCCGGAATCCCACCGGCTTCCCCCTGTACGGGCATGACGACAGCCGCCGATTCTACCGGCTGGACATCGCGCTGCCAGGGCGCCGTAGGTCACATGCGCTGCGGCCTTGGCCGGATCGGGAATCGGAGATCCGCGGGGCCTGTCCGCTCCTCACCACGCGGAGGACAGCCGGGTAGGAGTCGATCACGGAGCCGGTGCGGGCTTCGCGGGTTCGGCGAGGCTGTGGCGGATGGTGGCGTCGCCGAGGCGTACCGCGGCAGCCAGCCGGTCGAGCAGGCCGGCCGACAGTCCCCTGCGGCCGAGAGCGCAGGCCCGCACCAGCGACTCGCAGTCCTGGATTTGCCGGACGGTGGCGAGCGCGGTGAACGTGGGGTGGGCGAGGCCGTCGCGGGCGGCGTAGCCGTCGTTGGCCTGGGCCGTGCGCTGGTGGAGGTTTTCGACGACCTTCCGTGCGGCGGGCGATTCGACCGGGCCGAGGGCGTCGAGGACGGTAAGGCCGAGACGGGTATCGAAGACGGTCATGCCGTGTCCGGAATCGTGGTGAAGGTAGGTGTCCACCAGGTGGGGCAGTCTGTCGCCGGTCGGTTGCGAGGCTACTTGGCGGGTGAGGACGTTCAGGCAGAGGGTGACCACCCGTTCCCACGGCTCGCCTGGCGTCGTCTCGGTAAGCAGATCGGCGGCCTGTTCCGCACCCCCCGCGACGAGGGCGGCGACCACGGCTACCTGCCGGCCGTCGAGCATGCGGTTGCCGATGCCGTGGTGCGCCGTGAGGTGTGCCAGGGCCTCCTTCCACTGGCCGGCTGCGGTAAGGGAACGGGTGCCGTCGGCGAGGAGAACGTGCCAGAGCCAGGCGCGGATCTCGTGCCGGTCCCCGGCGGTCGCGGTGAGGCGAGCGGGAACCGCGATGCCCTCGATCCGGGTGGCTGTGCCGGCGCCGACGGCCTCGTACAGGCGAAGGAGACCCCGGCGGCCGTCGTCGGGGTGGCCGGAGCGGATCCGGAGGCGGGTGAGGTTGACGACGGGTTCCAGGGCGTGGATCGCGCTCTTGGCGGGAAGCGGGCAGGCGTGGAGGTAGGCGGCGGCGTGCTGGTGGCACAGGTCGCGGGCGAAGCCGGGGAGGCCGGTGTCGGAGGCGATGAGCGCGGCCTGGTTGTAGACGGCGGAGGCCAGACCCTGGTGGTGGGATTCTGCGGCCTTGGCGGCCAGCTCGCCGAGGGCGTGGACGCGCTCCGGCAGGGGCAGGCAGGCGGGGCGGAAGCGGGCGATGAGCGGGAAGCGCCGGGCGGTTGGGCTGCGTGGGTCCATGAACACCTCGGGGAAGCTGGGGGACGGCTGCCCACCGAAGGGGTTGGG
The DNA here is from genome assembly GCF_040635425.1 of Streptomyces laurentii. Classification (NCBI taxonomy): domain Bacteria; kingdom Bacillati; phylum Actinomycetota; class Actinomycetes; order Kitasatosporales; family Streptomycetaceae; genus Streptomyces; species Streptomyces laurentii. The sequence continues at coordinate 51,455 of NZ_JBEYHT010000008.1, forward strand.
CGGCAGCCGTCGTTGTGAACGTGGTGGCTACTGCCAGGTGACGAGGATGCGGCCCAGTGGGGTGTACAGGGCGAAGGTGCCGGGGACGGTGGTGGGCGGAGTCGCGTCGAGTGCCTGGATCTCGAAGGCCGCGACTCGGTCGCGGTAGTCGTGGTCCCAGGTGCGCATGGCGTCGATGGCCTGCTCCACCAGGGTCTCGTGGCCGGGTCCGTGACCGGCGACACCGAATTCCCACAGCTTGCCGCCGTCGGGTGTCTTCTGGTCCGACAGGCGGCGGGTGAGATAGATGAGGGCGCCTTCCGCGAAGGCCGCGGTGGAGGAGGGGTAGGGGTCCTCGGTGAGCACGGTGCCCTTGGCGTTCTGCGGGAACAGCATCAGCGACAGGCCGGACGGCAGGACGCAGGTCAGCCACAGTTCCATCCACTCGGGTGACTCCATGGCCCGGTACATCACGCCGGACCAGACCACCGCGCGCGGCTGGTCGAGCATGCCCGTCAGCGCGTCGGCGTCGACGTGCTGCTCGGCATGGGCCTGGAGCCGGACCGAGCCGTCCGCCGTCAGCGGGATCCGGCGGCGGTCGTCATCGGCGATGCCGCGTCGCAGGGGCATGAAGGTGTTCATCTTGCTGCTCACGGACACCCACCGGCCGTCGCTCGCATGCTCGTACGCGATCGAGCGGGAGACGCTCCCCTTCAGGCGCTGAGGTACGAGCAGTCGTCCGCCCGGGGCGAGCTGGTCCGTCCAGGCGGGTGGGATGCCGTGGGCGCCGACGGTCGCGATGATCCGGTCGTAGGGGGCGCCCTCGACGTACCCCACGGCGCCGTCTCCCAGCATGGTGGTGACGTTGTCGACCTCTGCCGCCATGAGATTTCGGCGGGCGCCGTCGACGAGGTCGTTGTCCACGTCGATGGTGGTGACATGGCCTCTGTCGCCGACCAGCGAGGCGAGCAGGGCGGCGTTGTAGCCGGTACCGGCGCCGAGCTCCAGGATCCTCTGGCCGGGCTGGGGCTGGAGCTGTTCCAGCATGAGGGCTACGACGCTGGGCTGGGACGCGCAGCTGATCGACGTTCCGTCGCTGTCGCGCTTGATGCTGACGGTCGTGTCGGCGTACGCGGCCTCCAACGACACGCCGGGGACGAAGAGATGACGGGGCACGGTGCGCAGCGCGTGCTCGATGCTCCGAGTATGGACGTGGCCTTCGCCGGCGATCTGGTCGATGAGGCGGTTGCGGAGATGCTCGGCGTGGGCGCCGGTCTCCTCGAACGTGTCGGTGTTCACCCGGGTGAAGTTAGTGCTCGGTGTGCCTGGTTCGACCGGGGACGCGGTGCTGTCACTCGTTCCCATGACTACCTCTTTCGCTAGTGAGGACAAGGTGCTCTGGTCTTCCAACAGGAGGCCGGCGCGGTTGCAGTGGAAGATCACGTGGTGGGCGATCACGGCGCGCAGCCCTCGTTCGAGCTGTCCGCCGCGAGCGAGGTGCGCGAGCTCCGCGCCGGCTTGTACGAACGCCGCGAGCCAGCCTTTGCGTTCGGCCAGCGGACCTCCCGTTCGGCACAGACAATCGGCGTCGGCGGTCATCAACCGAAGCATCGACCTGCGGAGAGCCCGGGTTCGCTCTGGCGACGGGAGCACTGCGGGCGGGCGAAGCGCGGCGGCCTTGGCCCATACGTCGCCCTGCTCGTACCAGTCGAGGCCGGCCGCTCGCATCATCGCGCTGATGAGTAGCACGGCGGTCTCCCGGCGCCCCAAGTGCCCGCTGGTCGTGGGGCAGGCGAGCAGGTGGCGGCTGTCGTGGTGGAAGAGGGTGTGGGCTGCTTCCATGGCGGCCTCGCCGCCGAAGGCAACGGCCTCGGGCTCGTAGATTCCGGGTGTCCACCGCACGATTCGGGCTTCGGCGACGAGGCCGTCGAGCAGGGTGCCGATGGAAGGGGCGGGCAGACCGTCGGTTCGGTAACGCAGCGGCCAGGGCTGCTTGTTCAGGTACCACCAACCGCTGATCTCCCCAGCGGCCTGGGCTGTGACGAGTTCCGGGCCGATGGCGGTGGCGATGATCTGCCGTGCGGAGCCGCGGTCGACGAAGGTGATGTTGTGCTGGTGCCAGCGGTCAGGGGACACCCTGCCTCCTTGGGGTGAAGGGGCGTTCTCAGGCGATCAGCAGGCAGGCGTCCCAGGCGGTGCGGGGTGGGGCCGCCGTGGCAGGTGCGCGCACCGCCAGGGCGATGCCGGCGGCGCCATCGAGCAGTCCCGTGCCTGGGCCGGGCGATTCCAGGATCCGGGCCGCAGCCCGCCCCGGGGCGACGTCCGGGGGGTGAACCGCAGTGAGGAGCGCCGGGATCAGATCGCGGATGCGGCCCGCGTTCCCAGGAAGGGCGTCGTCTGCCGCTCGCGCGGCGATGTGGGCCAGCCCGGCGAAGCCGTGGCACAGACCGAGTTCCGCCGTCGCGCCGATCTGGGAAGGGTCGGTCAAGGCACCGATGAGTGAGGTCTCCGCCGCGAGCTGCCGGGGGACGTCTCCGAGGGCAAGGCCGGCAAGTTGCTGGGCGCGTGCGACCCCGGCGGCGCCGTAGCACCACGACGGACGCTGAGCGGTCGGCGGCAGGACACGACCGGCTTCGAGCTCGCTGCGGGTGACCCAGTAAGGCCAGACCACCCCGTGTGCGATGTCGAATTGCCAGCGGTCGAGCCAGGCCAGGATCGCGTGGATGGCATCCCGGTGGCCGTCCACCATCACGTCTTGGCGGGCCGCGAGTGCGAGCAGAGCCAGGACACCGCCGATCCCGTGGGCGACCCCGGTGTTGGCGTGACCGCCGGGGTATCGGTCGTCCGCGCGACCGGAGGGTCCGAGCAGGGTCCACCACCCGGGCAGTGTCCGCCCGTTGTGGCTGATCGGCGTGGTGAGGTGGACAAGGTATTCCAGGACCTGTCGGACGAGGTCACCGCTCGGATCACTGCGCAGGAGGTAGGCGCCGTATCCGGTGAGCCCGCGAATCGAGTCGAACTCCGCGAGGGCCGGGGGCGCTTCGGAGGCGATGCGCCGGCGGGCGGCGGCGAGACGCCGGTGTACGTCGGTGGCGATCTGCCGGTCCAGGGCGGCGAGTGCCTTCTCGTACGGGCCGGGCATATGCCTGGCCGCGCACGCCAGAACATGGGCGAGAGCCGGTGCCCCATGGAAAGGATGGCTGTCGGGGCCGGTGGTCAGCGGTGTTCGGGTTGCGGCGGCGAGCCAATCGTTCACGCGCTGCCACGGGGAGAGGCCGGCGGCAGCGCGCTCGACGTGCAGCAGGGCGATACCAAGTAGCCCGTGGGCGAGCGATTGCCGACGCCAGTCTTCAGCCTGGGCCCGGATCCATGAGGAGCTGGGGCAGGCAAGACGGTCGGCGATCTCGTCGGAGAGCGTGTGGGCACGGTGGATGGTCACACGGGCCTGCTTTCGGAGCGGGCGGTCCAGGCGAGGGCGGCGGCCCGGGCGAGGTGGAGGCAGGCAGCTTCCTCGGGGAAGTCGACAGCTACCGCTCGTACGAAGTGGACGTGCAGCAGGGAGGTCAGCACATCGTGGAGGTCGATGCCCTGGGTCTCCGGGCCGGGCAGGTGCGCGCGATAGGCGATGAGCGCCCGGTCTCGGTCCGCCCAGGCCCGTACGACCGTGCCACCACCGGGGGCGGAGCGCAGCGCGGCCCAGTCATCGCAAGGGTCCGCGAGCCGGACCGCGTCCGTGAAGGTGGACCGGGCGATCTGATCGGGTGCCGTCGGTGGGATGTTCTCGATGAGCCAACCCATCCCGCGCCTCGTGCTGCCGAGGAACGCGGAGGCGATGGCCACGGTGTGCGCGGCGACCAACGCTCTCCGGTGCGGGCGCCGAGGGAGGGAGAACTGCGTGAGCAGTGCGCGGGAGTCGGCCCGGAAGACGTTCTCCGCCGCTGCCCAGGCGGATCCGGAGCCCCACCGCCCGATTTCCGGGTACGAGGTGGGATACCGCAGGTCCGACAGCAACCCTGCGCCGCGCATCTCGTTCGCCCAGCTGCTCACCGTACCGGCCGTCTGCGCGAACGCGTCCGGTGTGGGCAGGACGATCCTCAACCGGAGGTGCTGGTCGGGGTCGCGGAAGCGGACGAACCACCAAGGGGGGTTGCCCAGCCGATCAAGAAGCCTGGGCAGATGGGTACCGAGGAGGGTGTCCTGGCGGCGGATGTCCCCGTACAGGCTTGCGAGCAGCACCGGCGACGCGGCCGGGGTGTGGACCTCATCGGGATGCAGGACACGGGCCGGGGTGGGGCGGGGCAGGCGCGGCCAGGCAAGCGGCGTGGTGGCCTTCAGCGGCAGGACGACCTCATGTGCCCGGCCGTCGCACCACCCGAAGTCGTCCGGTGTCTCCGCCTCGGTGAGTGCGTCCGCCTCCGCACCCTTGAGGTGCTCACGTAGCAGCACGCGGTGGCCGGCCTGCCCGAGGTCGAGCGTGAGCAGCCGGTCTCCTTCGCCCACCTGCACGTGGCGGGGCAGCCGACGTGCCGCACTCCATGTGGCGAAGGCGCTGTCCCAGTGTTCCCATGGGGTGTCCGGGCCGGGCAGTTCGCGTCGCTCCAGACGCCAGCGGGCGGGCGAGAGCACGACGCGACCGTAGCGCAGGCGTGGCAGGAACGGCATGGTCGACGCGGCACCCCAGTCGAAGACGGTCACCTGGGCGCACTGCGCACGTGAGAGCTCCGTCAGGAACCGCACGAGCGGGGGAGTGTGGGTACGCGGATTCAGCGCGTGCATCCCCACGGCCTCGACCCGATGGCCCCGTGACGGCACGGCGAGAAACATGCGGCGGCCGTCGCAGCCGACTGCCAAGTCCCGCGGGTGCAGCAGGCCGTCATGCGGGGCGCGGTGCTCATCGAGACTGATCACTAAGGGCAGAACTCGTGGGACGCGGGTGACATGCGCGCTCTCCGGCAGGAGCGGGGGGAACGACAGTTGCGCCGGCTGCGTGGCACCGTCGGCGGCAGGCAGATCGGAGAGTTCCCCGACGAGTGAGTCCCGCTCCTTTGGGGCCAGCACCCCAAGAAAGCGACCTACGCCGACGCCCGCACCACGCGACACGCTCACGACTCTGAGCTCGAACTGCCCACTCTCCAGTTGCTTGGCACTTCTCGCCCGTACGCGAAACCCGAGCTCCAGGTGAGGCGGGATCCGGGCCGGCACAGGACCGGTCTCCAGGGCAGTGATCAGCTCCTCGTTCAGGGCGACCTCGTCGGTCCCGTCGAGCGCCGCCCGCTGGGCGAGCCGTACGAGAACCTCGTCGCGCTCCGAGAGGCGGGGCTTGCGCTCGGCGGCCACGGCACCGGGGTAGCCGTTCGGATAGCCGATACCGCTGTCTGCCACAACGTCGAGCAGGGGCACCAGCGAGCCGATGCCGTACCGCTCGTAGAACCGCATGTGGTACCTCTTCCACGCGGCACTGCCGTACGGCACGGCGCTTACGCGGGCCAGGACCAGGGCGGCTCGCTCCGCCTCTCGGGCAATGGCGGTTGGCAGGCCGACTGAGGCGTCCAAGCGGACATCCAGGGCGAGCGGATGACGGCGCAGCTCCGGTACGAGATCACGCATCCTTGTGACGACCGTCTTGGTCGCCCGAGTGTGCCGAAGTTCCTCCCCGATTCGGCCGAGTTCGCGCACGAGATCTCCCGCAGCCGGTACGGCCCCGGCGTCGACAGCGTCCAACTCGCCCTGGAGATATGCGAGAACATCCGTCTCGGTGCTCGGAGCGTGCAGGCTCGTGAACAGCACCCGGAGCCGCATCAGCTCGCGAAGGAGGTCCGTCACCTTCTCGGGTCCTGCCTCGGGGAATTCCGCCAGCACCTGGGCCGCGACATCGCCGAAGGGACGCGGCGTCCGGGTGGCCGAGAGGATGGTGCGTACCGGCCCGGTCAGCCGCAGTGACGCCTCGACGGGACGCGCCGAGCTCTGCACCGCATGCGACTGGTAGGGGGCGACGAGCCGGTCCCCGCGCGTCATCAGCGTGCTGGAAGCGACCAGCGGAAGCCGTACCAACAGGTCCGGACAGTGCTCCAGGCGGTCCACGACGGCGGACAGCCACTCTGCCGACGGGCTGGTAACCGGTAGGTGATCAGCCCCCCACACTGCGCGCGCACACGTGCCCAGAGTGGCGGTGGTGACGCCCGCGAACAGCCCGAACGGGGTGGCTCGATGTTCCGCTCGCAGAAGATAGCGAGCCGTGGACACCGCGGCCCGCCGGATGTCCCGGGGGCGGGGCCGCGTGGCGGCGAGCAGTATGTCGACCCGGGTAGCCAGCACGGGACTGGCGTGCCGCAGGGCGTGGCTGACCTCGCTGTCGGTCCAGATCGTCCGCAGCCAGTCGGTCTGCTTTGTACTCGTGCTGGTGGGTCCGGCGGTCAGGTCCGGCCATGCGGGCAAGGAGGGGGCCGGGCGTGTGATGGCGCGGACCAGCGCGGTGCGGGTGGCACGGAATGCCGGGGCGGTCACCTTTGCCTCCGTGAGTGAGGGGCGGAGTGGGCCGGTGCCACCACGTCGTGGTGACGCGGCGGCACCGGCTGGTTAGAGGCCGTGCGGCCAGGGCTAGGCGACGCCAGTGGTGCAGGCTCCGCAAGTGGAGCCGCAGCCGTCGTCCGTGAGGTTGGTGAGGCCGGCCGGGTCGGCGACCTCGACCAGGGTGACGTCCAGCTCGAAGCCGTCGGGCGTCGTCGACCGGGACGTCTCGGGCCGGACCTGAGTGGTGCTCGGGATGGCGGTGATCGCCATGCTGAACTCCTTGAGTTTCACGTGTTGTCGGATGAGAGATTGCTGTGCGGCCAGATGGCTTCTGGCCTTCTCGTCACGGTGCTGCGGGCAGCATGGAGACGAGAAGCATGGGTGTCGGGTGGTGACTATCGCCGTTGGTCCGGCGCGGCCGGGGTGAGCCGACGGAGTTGCCGTACGAACTGCGTCGCGACCATCCAGGGCATCCTCGGGTCGTCGAATCGCAGGATCCGTTCCACCGGGTCCGCCAGAACGCCTGGCGCCGGGTGCAGCGTTCCGTATACGCCTACGAGTTCGGCCTCGGCCGCGTAGAAGACTTGGTAGCCGCCTTCCCAGAAGGGCGGTGCGGCCCGTGCGTGCTCACCGCACACCGGGGGCTCGATGGCCATGACGCCCTCGGGCCAGTCCTCTCTCCTTCGCTGGTCCGGAGTGTCGGAAGGCAGCGGCAGCAGCCACAGCATGCCGTCCCGGCTTCGTTCGGCCGGCTCCGCGCAGACTCGGCACAGCAGCCGCTCCATGGCGAACCGCTGGGACTCCGACCGCTCGCCGACCACTCCGAGGAGCACGCCCTCGATCGAGCGGTCCTCAGCGTGTTCGTCGGTATAGGCGAGCCCGTTCGGCGTGTGGAGGAGCGGCCGCGGGCTCACGGAGCGCCTGCGCGGCAGCCGGGTACTGGCCGGCGGGGGAGAGACGGTCATGGTCCACCGTTCGTGGGTCGGATGTCGGGGCCTGGCTGCCCTCCTCCTCAGCGGTGCTGGGCGATGGAGAGCCAGGGCCGGTCAAGGCCCTGTTGATGGGGTGCGGCCGAGGGGGAGGGGAACCGAGGCCAGGGCCCCGGCTGGGGATCGGGCGATGAGGGAAGGTCGAAGGCGGCCCAACAGCGCTTGCCGTGCTCCGTCGGCTCGGCTCCGCAGCGGTCGGCGAAGGCGTCGACGAGTTGGAGTCCTCGCCCGGATTCAGCGTGTGGACCGGCGTCGGTCTCCTGGGGAAGGGCTGAGGCGGGGTCGTGGACGGCGATGAAGACCTGTACCTCGTCCTGACGGATGTCCACCGTGATCGGACCGGCCCCGGCGTGCAGTACCGCGTTCGCGATCAGCTCGCCGGCCACCAGCTCGATTCCGTCCAGCCATTCCTCGCAGCGCCGTATGTTCCACGAGCCGATGGTGGCCACGACATGGTGACGGGCCTCACGGACGGCGGACGCGGTGCTGGTGACAGGAAACGAGTGCTGGTGGTGCGCTGGCATGAGAGAGCCTCCTGAATTGCCAGGCGGGCGGGACCGCGGCGACGACGTCCTGAGGACGGGCGGCGAGCTGCCGGGTGCATTTGCATCGTTCTTCACTTCGTGTGCCTGAACGAGGCTCTGACTCGTGCCTGATGCCGCCCTTTCGTGCCCAACCGGTGTCTAATCGGTGCGCGGCGGCGTTTTTCGGCGAACATGGCTGCATCTGCCACTTGTTGCTGTCTAGCGTGGTGATGAAGCGGGCGCCGACATTGAGGAGACGCCGTGCACGCGACAGGACCGACCCTTTTCCAAGCCCTGGTCAACCAGCGCGGCTGGCAGGACTACCAGGTCTTCAAGAGACGCTACGAACAGGCGGCCCGGCAGTTGGCCGAGCTGGAGGGGCCGCGTTCGATCGCGACCGCGACCATCGAGAAGAGACAGTTCTTCCGGTACGCGCACGGCGAGGTCCGGACGCCGCAAACCGTCGCGCGCAGGGTCCTGGAGTTCATGTTTCCCGGCATCCCTGCTGCCCGCCTCCTTGGCCCCGTGCCGTCCGGGGCGGCCGCCGGCACGCCAAGCCCCGCATCGTGCCGGGGCAGTTCAGCGCAATCGATCGAGTACGGGCTTGAGGACGTGGTGACCGTGGCAGCCAACGAGTCGGCGCGGTTCGTGGCCCAGGCAGAGAGCAGCAACGTGGGACCGCACACACTGGAGCAGCTGGAATCCGACATCCGACGCATCGTCGACTCCTATCCCAATCGACCCGTGGGGCCCTTGTTTCACGAGGTCCGGGCCTTGCGCGACCGCGCCTTCGAACTCCTCGAAGGTCGCCAGCCACCGCTGTACACCCGTGACCTGTACGTCGGTGCCGGCGTCCTGTGCGGGGTGCTGGCCAACGCCAGCTTCGATCTGGGTCGTTACGACGCCGCCGAGACCCAGGCCCGTACGGCGTTCCTCTTTGGCGAGCTCGCCGGCCACAACGGGCTGCGTGCCTGGGTCCGCGGGCTCCAGGCACTTGTCTCGTACTGGGCCGGACGCCCGGCCGACGCCGTCAGGCTCGCCGAATCGGGCGCCGCGCACACCCCGGAGTCCGGGACCGCCCACATCCGGCTGGAGAGCATCAAGGCCCGCGCGTACGGCCAACTGGGCAGGCGGGCGGACGCCCTCGCCGCCCTCTCCGAAGCCGACCGTTTGCGCGAACGGCTCGCCGACGGCGACGAACTGCCCGGCGGCATGATGGCCTTCCCTCTGGAGAAGCAGCTCTTCTACGCCAGCAGTACCCACCTATGGCTGGGCGGCCCCGAGCATCTCGGCGACGCCGAGGCCCGCGCCGGCGAGGCAGTAGAGATGTTCCAGGCCGCGCCACCCGAGCGCCGGCGGCTCGGTGAGATGTCCCTGGCCCGCATGGACCTTGCCATGGCCCGCCTCGGCCGGGGTGACCTCGACGGCGCGGCCGAACAGATCCAGGAGGTTCTTGCTGTCAGCGCCCGTCGCCGCACCGAGAGCGTCGACCGGCGCGTCGGCCACTTCGGCCACCGGCTGGCGATGCATCCGGGGGCCGGAACCCCCGCCGCGATCGGCATGCGAGAGCTGATCATTGCTCATCAGGAACGCACCATCGCCGAGCTCCCGCCAGGAGGCAGCCCGTGACCACCGTGACCCTATTGCACCCCGGCTCCATGGGGGCTGCCGTCGCAGCCCAGGCCGTCGCGGCCGGCCACGACGTGCTGTGGGTGCCCCAGGGGCGCAGTGAGGCCACCTACCGCCGGGCGAAGCAGGCCGGGGCCACAGCCTGCGACTCGCTCACGGAAGCGCTGGCCCGCAGCGCCGTGGTCCTGTCCGTCTGTCCGCCGCAGGCGGCGGAGGACGTGGCGGCGGAGGTCGCAGCCCACGCCTTCACCGGGGTGTACGTCGACGCCAACGCCGTCAGTCCGCAGCGGATGCGGCGCGTCGCCGAGGAGATCCGTCCAGGCTCCGCGGTAGTGGACGGAGCGATCTTCGGGCCCCCGCCGGGCGCAGGGCGCGCGGCCCGGCTCTATCTGGCGGGGGACAGCACCGCTCTGGGCCGGGTGGAGCGGCTGTTCACGGACACCGCCCTGCATGTGTGCCGGGCCGGCGACGCCATCGGCTCCGCTTCCGCCCTGAAGATGGCGTTCGCCGGCTACCAGAAGGCCGCCCGCACTCTCGCCGGAGTCGCCCACGCACTGGCCGATGCGCACGGTGTCGGCGAACAGCTCACGGCCGAGGCCGAGGTCATGGCCTCCGCGATCCTGTCGGACCCGGAGTATCTGCCGAGCGTGGCCGCCCGCGCCTGGCGCTGGGCCCCCGAAATGGGCGAGATCGCGGACACGCTTCGCGCGGCGGACCTGCCCACGGACCTCGCCGAGGCCACGGCCCGGGTGATGGGTCGCTGGGAGCGGGACAAGGACCGGTACGACCTGCCGCTCGCCGAGGTCTTCTCCCATCTCCAGGGTTCTTCCTGAACAAGCTCCCCCACGTCCGACGATCCCGATGACCGGAACGATGGGCCCTGGACGTACAACGGGCCCCGCGCGCTGGGGCTGAGGGGTGCGGGCGGGTACAGGCGTCACACCGCGACGTACACGACCGGCTCCGTGCCCGCCACCGCCTCCGCGCGGCCGAGTTTCACCAGCCGGCGCAGGTGGGCCTCGGCCTCGCTGACCGCGATGGAGCGCGAACCGTGCGGGATGCGGTCCCAGGGGCGGTTCCACTCCATGCGCTCGGCCAGCTGCCAGGGGGTGAGCGGGGTGGCGAGGAGGGCGAGCAGGCCGGTCAGCCGTTCCTCGTGGTGGGCGAGGAGGGCGCGGACCCGGCCGGCGGCGTCGGTGAAGGCGTGCTGGTGCGCGGGGAGTACCTCGGCGACGCCGAGCCGGCCGACGCGTTCGAGGGAGTCGAGGTAGTCGCCGAGGGGGTCGCCGTTCGCCGCCTCGCCCGCCGGGTCGTCCGGGTCCTCGTAGAGGCCGATGTGCGGGCTGATCCCGGGCAGCAGATGGTCGCCGGAGAACAGCCGGCCGTGGCCGGGCAGCCCGGCGGGATGCTCCTCCTCCAGGTGCAGGCAGACATGGCCGGGGGTGTGGCCCGGGGTCCACACGGCGCGCAGCCGCCGCCCCGACAGGTCGAGGAGTTCGCCGGGGACGATCTCGCGGTCGGGCAGCGCGGCGCGCTCGCCGGGCAGGGTCCGGGTCCGTTCTCCGGTGGCCTGGGACGCGCGGGCGGCCCGGTCGGCGTAGGCGGCGCGCAGCGGGGCGAGGTGTTCCTCGGGCGCGCCGGCGGCGGTGAGCTTGCGGTCGAGGTAGCCGCGCCAACTCCCGGTCCGGGCCACGCGGCTGCGGCGTACGACGGCGATGTCGGCGGCGTGCATCGCGATCCACGCGCCGGACTCCTCCCGTACCCGGCCGGACAGCCCGTGGTGGTCGGGATGGTGGTGGGTGACGACCACACCGTGCACGTCGGCAATCCCGATCCCCAACGTTGCGAGCCCGGACGTGAGTTCGGCCCACGAGTCGGGATCGTCCCAGCCGGTGTCGATCAGCACGGGCCCGCGGTCGGTGTCGAGGACGTGGACGAGGGTGTGTCCGAGCGGATTGTCCGGGATGGGGACCCGCAGCGACCAGACGCCGCCCCCGTGCGCGGTCACCGCGCCGCCGGTCGGACCGCTCGCCGCCGCCTGCGTCATGGGGGTCCTCATCTCCGGTTGCCGGTCGGGCCGTTGCTCATCATAACGAGAACTGGTATCAGTTCTGAGGCATCGTCAGATTTGTTCGAGCGGGGTTCGAGGTTCGTCCGATAAGAGGGCGTGCGTCCGGGGCTGCCCGTCCAGGGCCGCCGGACGGGCGTGGGCCCGCGGGTTCTCGGGAGGCAGTCGGTCATGACCGGACTTGTGGAGCACGGAGAACTGTTCATCGGCGGTACGTGGACCGCCCCGCTCGGCGACGGCGTCATCGAGGTGATCTCCCCGCACACCGAGGAGGTCATCGGCCGGGTCCCGCACGCCTCCCCGGCCGACGTCGACCGCGCCGTCGCCGCCGCCCGCCGGGCCTTCGACGAGGGGCCGTGGCCGCGGCTGGGCCTGGAGGAGCGGATCGAGGTGATCGGCCGGATCAAGGACGCCCTCCTGCTCCGGCACGAGGAGATCGCCCGCGTCGTCAGCGCCCAGAACGGCTCCCCGTACTCCTGGTCGGTCCTCGCCCAGGCGCTGGGCGCGATGATGGTCTGGGACTCGGCGATCAAGGTCGCGCGGGAGTACGCGTTCGAGGAGCGGCGGGCCGGTGCCCTCGGGCCGCTGCTCGTCCGGCGGGAACCGGTCGGCGTGGTCGCGGCCGTCGTGCCGTGGAACGTGCCGCAGTTCACCGCCGCCGCCAAGCTCGCGCCCGCGTTGCTCGCCGGCTGCACCGCGATCCTCAAGCCGTCGCCGGAGTCGCCGCTCGACGCGTACCTGCTCGCGGAGATCGCCGCCGAGGCCGGGCTGCCGGAGGGCGTCCTGTCGGTTCTTCCCGCCGACCGGGAGGTCAGCGAGTACCTGGTGGGGCACCCCGGCGTCGACAAGGTCTCCTTCACCGGCTCGGTCGCCGCCGGCAAGCGGGTCATGGAGGTCGCCGCCCGCCATCTCACCCGCGTCACCCTCGAACTGGGCGGCAAGTCCGCCGCCGTCGTCCTGCCGGACGCCGACGTGGCGACGGCCGTCGCCGGCATCGTGCCCGCCGCCTGGATGAACAACGGCCAGGCCTGTGTCGCCCAGACCCGCGTCCTCGCCCCGCGCTCCCGGTACGCGGAGATCGCCGAGGCCCTCGCGGCCGCGGCCGGGGCCCTCGTGGTCGGCGACCCGCTCGACCCGGCCACCCAGGTCGGCCCGCTCGTCGCGCGCCGCCAGCGGGAGCGGTCCCTCGACTACATCGCGCACGGTCAGTCCGAAGGCGCCAAGGTCCTCACCGGCGGCGGCCGTCCGGCGGCCCTGGAACGCGGCTGGTACGTCGAGCCGACCCTCTTCGGCGATGTCGACAACTCCATGCGGATCGCCCGCGAGGAGATCTTCGGCCCGGTCGTCTGCCTCATCCCGTACGGCGACGAGGCGGAGGCCCTGCGCCTCGCGAACGACTCCGACTACGGCCTCAGCGGCAGCGTGTGGACCGGCGACGTCGAGCGCGGCGTCGACTTCGCGCGCGGGGTCCGCACCGGCACCTTCAACGTCAACACCTTCAGCCTCGACATGCTCGGCCCCTTCGGCGGGTACAAGAACTCCGGCCTGGGCCGCGAGTTCGGGCCCGAGGGACTGGCCGCCTACCTGGAGCACAAGATGATCCACCTGCCCGCCGGTTACGAGGCTCCGGGGAGTGGTGTCTGATGGGCGACCGCTGGCACGTCGAGGTCGACCGCGGCGTCTGCATCGGCTCCGGCATGTGCGTCGGCCACGCGCCCGACGCCTTCCGCCTCGACACCGCCCGCCAGTCCCACCCGGTCGCCGCGGAGACGGACGCGGGCGAACGCGTCCTCGCGGCGGCCGAGGGCTGCCCGGTCGAGGCCATCCTCCTCACCCTCGCCGACGGCGGCGAACCGGTCTTCCCGCCGGAGGAGTAGAAGAATCCCTCGCGTGTACGGAGGGCGTGGGTCAGCGCCGGACCGGCGGGGCCTCGGCGAGCGCGGTACGGGGGATCCCCCGTACCGCCAGGCGCGCCAGGAGATCGGCCTCCTGGCGCGGGGTGAGCCACAGCCACAGGGACGCGCCAGAGTCGTCGGCGCTGAACACGAGCCGGTCACCGCTCCATCCCTCGGCGCAGATCGTGTACGGCGACAGGTCCGCCAGCACGCCGAACCCGTCGTCGTCGCGGACGTCGATCGCGATCCCCATCCCGGGGTCGGCCCGCCGGGGCCGGGTACCGTTCGCCTTCTCCTCCCGGGCGAGCCGCAGCGCGGTCGCGTAGGAAGGCAGGACCTCGGGCGGCCAGGGGGCGTCGCTGTAGGCGTCGACGAAGGCCGTGTCGATGACGGGGCGCAGCACGCGCAGCGCCTCGCGATGGACCAGCGCCACGTCCGCGGGGCCCAGGCCGTCCGCGAGGACGTGCGCGCGGGCCCGGCCGTCCGTCCGCTCCTGCTCGTTCACGGGAGGACTGTGTCACGCCAGGGCACCGGCCCGCTCGTCGTTTCGCGCGGTGCGGCGCTCCCGTACCCCTTGCCGTGCCGGGGAGTTGGTTCCCGTATGCAAAACTACTCCCTCGATCACGGGGGCAAGAGGCTTTCGTGCGCACTCGTTTGGGAGAGTTGTGCGCAAGACGAAGTGGGTGGCCGCGGCCGCCGGTGTGGTGCTGCTGGTCGCGGGTTGTGGCAGCAACGACGGCTCGGACCAGGGCGGTTCGGGCGGCCGGAAGGGCGGCTCTTCGTCCTCGTCCGAGACGGGCGGCGGCGCGGAGGCGGGCGGCACGGAGCTGACCGCCGACGCGGTGCGGACGGAAATCGAGACCGCGGCGACCGGTGCCGGCTTCGAGCACGCGGCCAAGGGCGAGAACGTGCCGGAGAACCTGAAGGCGTGCATGGTCTCCTGGACCCCGGACGCCCAGAAGGCCGCCGACCCGAAGAAGTCCGCCGCGGACACGGTCGCGGCGCTCGGCAAGGGCGGCTGGAAGACCGAGAAGACCACCGAGCAGTCCGGCTCGACGATCACCGGGCTCTCCAAGGGCACCTGGAAGCTGCAGGCCAGCGACCACAGCGCGGGCATGCTGAAGCTCGTCATGTTCGTCGCCACGAACAACACGCCGGCGTGCGAGGCGCTGTTCAAGGCCGACCTGGAGAAGAACAAGAAGTCCTGACCCCGTCCGCGCCCGCGCCCCCGGACGGGGGGCCGGGCGCGGTCCGGCCCGGGCTCTCAGCCCCGCCCGGCACCCTGGGGAGCCTCGGTCGCGCTCCCCGCCCCGGCCCTGCTCTCGGCTCGGGCCCCGGCCTCCGCACTCGTCCCCGCCGCGCCGCCCCGCGCCGTCAGGTCGATCAGCCGGCACGCCATCTCGATGTCGATCTTCACCTGGGCGATCGACGCCCGCCCCGACAGCCAGGTGATGAGCGCCGAGTGCCAGGTGTGCTCGATCACCCGCACCGCCGACAGCTGTTCCGGCGTCGGCTGCTCCGTGCCCATCGCGTCCAGGATGATCGCCGTCGTCAGCCGCGAGACCGTGTCCACCTCCGGGCTCACGCTCCGGTCGGCGAACGTCAGCGCCCGTACCATCGCGTCCGCGAGCTGCGGTTCGCGCTGCAGCGCCCGGAACGCCCGCATCAGCGTCGCCGCCACCCGCCCCGCCGGGTCCTCGCCCGCCGGCGGCCGCCGGCGCAGCGTCCCGTGCATGCGCTGGAGCTGGTCCTGCATCGTGGCGACCAGCAGATGCACCTTCGACGGGAAGTAGCGGTAGAGCGTGCCCAGGGCCACCCCCGCCGCCTCCGCGACCTCCCGCATCTGCACGGCGTCGAACCCGCCCCGCCCGGCGAGCTCCGCGCTGGCGTGCAGGATGCGCCGGCGGCGGGCCTCCTGGCGTTCCGTCAGGGGCGGCGAGGACGCAGGTCTGTCTTCCGCGGTCATGGGTCCCGTTCCGTGCGGTGGGTGAGGCGGTGGAGAGGCGCTGGGAGGGCGCTGGGAGGGCGGTGCGGGGGTGGTGCGAAGGCGGTACGCGGGTGGTGCCGGAGGGGTCGCGGGGCGGGGGTGGCGGTGGTGCGAGGAGCGCTGAGGGAGCGACAGTATGACGGGTCGGCGGCCGTGGCGTGAATCACCCGATCCGCCTCTCTCCGCCGAGCTACCTGCCGGTAGATTCAATGCTCTCGGTGGACCAGAGGGATCAAGTCTGCAACTTGTTCTAGATTAGCGCGGGCGGTTACGCTCCCGCGAAAAGCACGCTCGAAGGGGGTCCCAGTTGACCGCGGAGGCCATAGAGGCAAGCCCCCGGCAGGGCGTCGGCGCGGACGGTGACCGTCCGTTGCGGATCGCTCTCCTCACGTACAAGGGGAATCCGTTCTGCGGCGGCCAGGGCGTCTACGTCCGCCACCTCTCGCGCGAACTCGCCCGCCTCGGCCACAGCGTGGAGGTCATCGGCTCCCAGCCGTACCCCACCCTCGACGAGGGCGTCCCGCTCACCGAGATCGCGAGCCTCGACCTCTACCGCCAGCCCGACCCGTTCCGTACGCCGAAGCGCGACGAGTACCGGGACTGGATCGACCGCCTCGAAGTGGCCACCATGTGGACCGGCGGCTTCCCCGAGCCGCTCACCTTCTCCCTGCGGGCCCGGCGCATGCTCGCCGCCCGCGCGGGCGCGTTCGACGTCGTCCACGACAACCAGACCCTCGGGTACGGACTCCTCGGCGGCCCCCGCGCCCTCGGCGCGCCGCTTGTCACCACGATCCACCACCCCATCACCGTCGACCGGCAGCTCGAACTCGACGCCGCCGCCGACTGGAAGCGCCGCGCCTCCGTCCGCCGCTGGTACGCCTTCACCCGGATGCAGAAGCGCGTCTCGCGCCGGCTGCCGTCCGTCCTCACCGTCTCCGGCACCTCGCGCAAGGAGATCGTCGACCACCTCGGTGTCCGCCCCGACCGCATCAGCGTCGTCCACATCGGCGCCGACACCGGCCTGTGGTCGCCGGACCCGTCCGTCGCCGAGATCCCCGGCCGGATCGTCACCACCTCCAGCGCCGACGTCCCCCTCAAGGGCCTGATCCATCTGATCGAGGCGCTCGCCAAGCTCCGCACCGAGCGGCCCGACGCCCATCTCGTCGTCGTCGGCAAGCGCGCCGAGGACGGGCCGGTCGCCCAGGCCATCGAACGGTACGGACTCGACGGCGCCGTCCGCTTCGTCAAGGGCGTCACCGACGCCGAGCTGGTCGACCTCGTGCGCTCGGCCGAGGCCGCCTGCGTCCCCTCCCTCTACGAGGGCTTCTCGCTGCCGGCCGCCGAGGCCATGGCCACCGGCACTCCGCTCGTCGCCACCACCGGCGGTGCCATCCCCGAGGTCGCCGGACCCGACGGCGAGACCTGTCTCGCCGTCCCGACCGGTGACGCCGGCGCCCTCGCCGCCGCCCTCGGCCGGCTGCTCGGCGACCCCGAACTCCGGGCCCGGCTCGGCGCCGCCGGCCGCGCCCGCGTCCTGGAACGTTTCACCTGGGCCCGCGCGGCGCAGGGCACCGCCGAGCTCTACCGCTCCGCCATCGCCGCCCAGGGCGCGGGCCCAGGCGCCGGCCGCCGCGGCCGCGCCACGGCCGCCCGCCGCTGAACCGCGGCACCGGCACCGGCACCGAGTGTGGGGCCCTCGCACCCCGAACCCGCGAGCGGTCCACCCCCGAGGTCCGGGGCCCCCGAGCCCCGAGACCCCGTAGCCCCCGAAGCACCTGAAAGGCAGACCCCGTGCTGACCGTCGACTTCACCCGCTTCCCGCTCGCCCCCGGCGACCGCGTACTCGACCTGGGCTGCGGCGGGGGCCGGCACGCCTTCGAGTGCTACAAGCGCGGCGCCCAGGTCGTCGCGCTCGACCAGAACGCGGAGGAGATCCGCGAGGTCGCCAAGTGGTTCGCCGCCATCAAGGAGGGCGGCGAGGCTCCGGCCGGCGCCACCGCCACCGCGATGGAGGGCGACGCGCACAACCTGCCCTTCCCCGACGAGTCCTTCGACGTCGTCATCATCTCCGAGGTCATGGAGCACATCCCGGACGACAAGGCCGTCCTCGCCGAGATGGTCCGCGTCCTCAAGCCGGGCGGCCGGATCGCGGTCACCGTGCCCCGCTACGGCCCCGAGAAGGTCTGCTGGGCGCTCTCCGACGCGTACCACGAGGTCGAGGGCGGTCACATCCGCATCTACAAGGCCGACGAACTGCTCGCCAAGATGCGCCAGGCCGGCCTCAAGCCGTACGGCACCCACCATGCGCACGCGCTGCACGCCCCGTACTGGTGGCTCAAGTGCGCCTTCGGCGTCGACAACGACAAGGCGCTGCCGGTCCGCGCGTACCACAAGCTCCTGGTCTGGGACATCATGAAGAAGCCCGCCGCGACCCGGATCACCGAGCAGCTGCTCAACCCGGTCGTCGGCAAGAGCTTCGTCGCCTACGCCACCAAGCCCCACCTCCCCAAGGGCGACGCGCAGTGACCTCACCCGAGCGGATCGCGGAGCACCTGGTCCTGCCGGGCGTCCTGACCGCCGAGCAGGCCGCCGAGACGGTGGCCGGCATCCTCGCCGTCCAGCGCGAGGACGGCGCCATCCCCTGGTTCCGCGGCCACCACCTCGACCCCTGGGACCACACCGAGGCCGCCATGGCCCTGGACACGGCCGGGGAGCACGAGGCCGCCGCCCGCGCCTACGCGTGGCTGGCCCGGCACCAGAACCCCGACGGTTCCTGGTACGCGGCGTATCACGACGGCGACCCCGACGACGTCACCGACCGCGGGCGCGAGTCCAACTTCGTCGCGTACATCGCCGTCGGCGTCTGGCACCACTATCTGTCGACGGGCGACGACGTCTTCCTCGACCGCATGTGGCCCGTCGTCTACGCGGCCGTCGAGTTCGTCCTCGGCCTGCAGCAGCCCGGCGGGCAGATCGGCTGGAAGCGGGAGGCGGACGGCGCGGCGGTGAACGACGCGCTGCTGACCGGCAGTTCCTCGATCCATCAGGCGCTGCGCTGCGCCCTCGCCCTGGCCGACGAACGCGAGGAGCCGCAGCCGGACTGGGAGTTGGCGGCCGGCGCGCTCGGCCATGCGATACGCAGCCACCCCGAACGCTTCCTCGACAAGTCCCGCTACTCCATGGACTGGTACTACCCGGTCCTCGGCGGCGCGGTCGACGGCACGGCGGCGAAGACCCGGATCGACGAGCAGTGGGACGACTTCGTCGTACCCGAGCTGGGCGTGCGCTGCGTCCTGCCCAACCCGTGGGTCACGGGCGGCGAGAGCTGCGAACTCGCCCTCACGCTCTGGGCGATGGGCGAGTCCGACCGCGCGCTCGACATCCTGAAGTCCATCGGTCACCTGCGTGCCGACAACGGCGCCTACTGGACCGGGTACGTCTTCGAGGGCGACCAGGCCGTCTGGCCGGAGGAGCAGACGACCTGGACCGCGGGCTCGCTGCTGCTCGCGGTGGCGGCGCTCGGCGGCGAGGAGGCGACGGTCGCGGTCTTCGGCGGCGAGCGGCTGCCGCGGGGCCTGGAACCGGACTGCTGCGCCTGATCGTCCGTACGATCGTTCACCCGTTCGATTCGTGTGGGACGCACGTAAATGCGGGATCTCGGGCGGCTCTAGGATGTGCGTGCCCATGGCACTCATGAGCACGCACAACAGGGAGAATCGGGCGCGATGGACGGTGCGGGGTCGGACAGAGACCTTGACCTTGAATGTGACGTCGACCGGGACGCCGACCGGGACGTCGACCGTGACCTCGCGGGCGAACTGCTCGCGCTGAAGAAGGAGTCGGGGGCGAGCTTCGCCCGGCTCAGCCAGAAGACCCACTACGCCAAGTCGTCGTGGGAACGGTGGGTCAACGGCAAGCAGTTCCCGCCCCGCGACGCCGTCGAGAGCCTCGCGCGGCTCTGCGGGACCGACCCCGGACCCCTGCTCGCCCTCTGGGACACGGAGGACGCCCGACGTACCGCCCCGGCCCCGGTGCCGGACTCCGACGAGGCCGAGCCGGAGGCCGGTGAGCCCGCCGAGGCCACCGCGCCTGCCGAGGCCGGTGAGTCCGCGGCCGCGGAAGAGTCCCCCGTCCCCGCGCGCCGCAACCGCCGTACCCTCTGGGGCTCGCTCGCCGCGGCCGCCCTCCTGGTGGCCGGCGCGGGCGCGTACACCGTCGCCGCCCTCTCCGGCGAGGACAAGCCGCCGGCCCCGAAGCCGACCCCGGTGGTGAAGGTCGCGGGCCCGGCGGCCGGCTGCACGCTGGCGGCCTGCGAGGGCCGCGACCCGAAGAAGATGAACTGCGGCGCCGACGCGGTCACCGTCCGCACCGGCTCCATCCCCCCGGACCTGGTCATCGAGCTGCGCTACAGCGGCGCCTGCAAGGCCGCCTGGGGCCGGATCTCCTTCGCCGAGGTCGGCGCCACCGTCCTCGTCAACAACTCCGACGGCGCCGCCCAGGCGGACGTCGTCCACTACGACCGTGACGTCTACACCCCGCTGATCGCGGCCCCGGACCACGGCTCGGTCTTCGCCTGCGCGGCCCTCCCGAAGAAGAAGGGCGCCGAGGACACCGCCCCCACCTGCACGGGCCGGTTCATTCCGAGCCAGGAGCGGGCGCGGCAGCCGTAGCCTTCGCGCCGGTGCGGCTCAGCACCTCGTTCGCGTTCTTGTTCTGGCGGTCCGTCAGCGTCCGCCAGTCCTTCGCGATCGCCGGATTCCCGTCCAGCCATCGCTGCTGTACGGCGGCGAGCCGGGTGTAGGCCGTCGTCAGATAGCCGGTCTCGTCCTTGCAGCGCAGATCCGCCTTCAGGGCCGGGCTGGTCGCGCGCTCCTCGGCTGTGCGGACGGACGCGAGGAGCCGGGCCGGATCCTGCTGCGGGAAGCCGGACCGCTTCATGCAGTCCCGCCAGCGCCCGGTCACGCTCTGGAACGCGGGATCCTTCTCCACGCTCGTGCGGGCCTGCTCCTGTGCCTCGAAGAGCATGATCCGCACCTGGAGCCACCGCATCCGGCCGTCGCCGAGGAGCCGTGTCTCGGCCTCGGCCAGACAGCCGTTGCCCGGTCGGGACACGGCCATCCGGACGCCCTTGGCGGTGACGCGCTTGTCCTGATCGCCGAAGAGGGTCCGCCCGTACGCCTCGGTGCTCTCCGGGCTGCCCGGCTTCGGCGGCGTGTCGGCCTGCGGCGCGGCGGTGGCGGCAGGCGGTGTGGCGGACTCCAGGCCGAACGGCTGCGGCAACTGGTCGGCGTTCTCCGCCTCCTGCGTCTTGGCGACGGGGGCGTAACGGAACCCCTGCTCGGCCATGCACGCGATGGCGAACTGCCGCTGAGCCTCGTGGCTGCGGGTGTTCGGGGTGAAGAGGAGTCCGGTGATCGGGGGCCGCTGCCGCAGCTCGGCCGCGTCGGCCCGGGCGACCGGGGTGGCCTGGGCGGCGGTTCGGTGGTCCGGTGCCTGTTCCCGCGGCGTGCCGCACCCGGAGAGGGCCGCCGAGGCCGCCAGGCCGAGCGTGAGCGTGAGCGCGAGCGCGAGACGCCGGGGAGCACGGGGAGCACGGGGAACGCGGGGGGCCGACGACCTGGTGTCGCCGGCCCCGTGTCGCTCGTCGGACATCAGAAGCAGGGGATGGTGGTCGTGGGACGGAGCCGCAGGGAGCTGGCCTGGTTCCGCTGCGTCCAGTCCAGCTGGTCCCAGTTGACCTGGCTGCCGGGGTTGACGCAGAAGATCAGCCCGCCGCCGTAGTTGATGTCCTTGTAGTAGTGGCTCTCGTAGCCGCCGTTGCTGGAGTTGCTGGCCGCCATCACCTGGTCGTTCACCGGTTCGCCGGTGTCCTCCCAGTAGTCGTTGGTGAAGTCGGTGTCGCTGTTGAAGAACGACTTGTGCCCGATGCTGCCGACGGAACCCTGGAAGACGCAGTGGTAGCCCGACGGGCAGGAGGCACCGGCGGCCGCCTGCCCCGCCGTGGCGACGCCGCCCGCGAGGAGGAGCGCGGTCGCGCCCGCCAGGGACGCGATCCGCTTGCCGAGGCCGGTGTTCCGGCTTGTCCTGGACATCAACGAGGTGCCTTTCGGGTGCGTGGAGCGGGAAGGGGGACGGGGCCCGGCAGACCCCCGTTCAGCCGGGCCCCGGGGCATGTCAGAAGCAGGAGATCGAGGTCGTGCTGCGGACCTGCAGGGAGCTGGCCTCGCCCGACGTGCCCCAGCCGTCGCCGTCGTTGCCGTAGTGCTCCAGCTGCGAGGAGTCGACGGAGCTGCCGGGGTTGACGCAGAAGAGCAGCCCGCCGCCGTAGTTGATGTCCTTGTAGTAGTGGCTCTCGTAGCCGCCGGTGCTGGAGTTGCTGGCGGCGTGCACGGCGTCGTTCACCACCATGTTGGTGTAGATCTCGAAGTAGTCGTCGGTGAAGTTGGCGTCACTGTTGAAGTACGCGTGCTTGGTGCTGTTGTAGATCGAGGCGGAGAACACACAGTGGTAGCCGGCCGGGCAGTTGGGGCCGGCCGCCGCGGGGAGGGCCGTGGCGACGCCGCCCGCGACGAGGAGCGCCGTCGTGCCGAGGACGGCGCCGGCCCGCTTGCGGAGCCCGGAGATGCTGCTCATTCGCTGATCCACCTTCTTGTCGTGAGCGACCCGGCGGGCCGCGCGCGCAGACAGGCTCGCACCGCCCGCCCGCGCCGGTATTGGACGAAAACGCGAGCTTGCGAGGCCGGGAGGTTCGGGAGGTCGCCCAGGACGCGGGGCGGCGGGGTCAGCCCGTGATCCAGGCGGCGTTCTCCGTACCGCCCGCGGCCAGCCACCGTCCCGGCGGCATCCCTGTCAGGGCGTTGAACTCCCGGCCCAGATGCGACTGGTCGAAGAAGCCGCACACCGCCGCGGTGTGCGCCGGCCCGTGCCCCGCCGTCAGTTCCCCGACGGCGCGCCGCAGGCGCAGCACCCGGGCGAGCCGCTTGGGCGTGAGCCCGATCTGTTCCCGGAACCGGCTCTCCAGGTGCCGCAGGCTCCAGCCGGTGCGGTCCGCGACCTCGCCGATCCGCATATGGCCCTGGGCCTGGTGGAGCAGCCGCCACGCCTCCAGGACCGCGGGCGCGACCGTGTGCGCGGGCGCAGCGTCCGCCGTCCACGCGAGCAGGGTCTCGTCGAGCAGCGCGAACCGTTCCGCCCAGCCCGGCGCGTCCGCCAGGCGCTCGCCCAGCGTCCGGCAGCGCGCGCCCAGGACGTCCTCCGGGTCGGTCAGGACGTCGCCGAGCTCCGCGAGGGACGCGCCGCCGAACAGCCGGTACGCCGCCCACGGCGCCAGGGCCAGCTCCACCCCGTGGAGTTCGCCGCCGTGCCCGAGCACCCGGGCGCGGGTGTGCAGCCCCGACACGACGGACGTGTGCCGCGCCGTCCCCGCCCCGGCCCCGGCGCCTGCCGTCGTTCCGCCCCCGCCCACCCGCAGCTCGCCGCCGAGACCGATGAGGAGCGACACCCGCCCGCTCGGCAGGACCAGCCGGTCCTGCGGCACGCCCGCCCGCGCGCGAAAGCCGCGGTACGGGCCGATGCCCGCGCGCAGCCGTGCGTCCGGCGCCTTGATGAACCACTCGCACCGACCGCCACCCGTACACACCCGGTGTCTGACCATCGACCTCTCGACCCTCCCCCCGCCCGGAACCGTCCCGGGCCGGTGATCCACTGTCCGAGCGGTCACCGGGCGGGGGCCAGAGGCGCCGCCGTCCCAGGGACGCCGAGGGACGTCCCACGGCTCTGACCTGCGGAGATGCGGAGGGTGGCGAGAGAGGAAGGGATGCCGTACGCCGTACGGGGCCCTCGGCCGGCCCGCTCGCGGGCGCCGCCCGAACCCGTACGGGTCCACGAGTCCCGCCCCGCACCCGCACGTACGGACCCACGAGCCCGCCCCCGACCCGTACGGGTCCGCCCGCCGGCGTCCCGCCGTGCCCCGGGCGACGCTGGCGCCACACCCCCGGGCAGGCCCCGGGGCCCCAGGGAGGTCTCACCGTGCCCCGCTTCGTACGCGCGCGCGCCGCGCGGCCGCCGCGCTGTTCCTGTCCGGCGCGCTGCTCACGACGACCGCGGCCTGCGGCGGCGGCGACAGCTCGCAGTCCATGACGACCGGTACCGCCGCGACCCCGACCGCCTCGGCGAGCTTCGAGCAGCAGAAGCTGGCCAAGACGCGTTTCGTGGCGAACGCGGGTCTCGCGGCCGGCGCGACCTATCAGTGGATCGTGAAGCCGTACCGCGCGGGCACGTTCAACAAGGGCGCCGACGGGCGCACCTTCGCCCTCGTCAAGGCCGGCCTCGCGGGCGCGTTCACGTACAACCGGCTCAAGGCCGCCGTGAACAACGCCAAAGGCGACCCGCTGCTCTCGAAGGCGGTCGCGCCGCTCAGCGCCGGCATCGAGTCGCTCAAGCAGCTCGGCACGAAGCTGCGCGACGGCGAGGCGAGCGCGGGCGACATCGGGTCCTTCGAGAGCGTCATCAACGGGGTGGAGGACGCGGGGAAGAGCGCGGGCGCGGAGGTCGTCGACAAGGTCCCCAGCGCCTCCCAGCTCGGCGGCGGCTGAGGCACTCCCAGGGGAGACCCCCAGGGGAGACTTCCAGGGGCGTCCCCTAGGAGTTCAGCTCCGCCAGCGTCCGGAGTGTCATCGGGTCCGGTGCCGTGACCAGCAGGTCCGTCACCGGGCCCTTGCGCCATTCCGCCAGCCGTTCGGCGATCCGCTCCCTCGGTCCGACCAGGGAGATCTCGTCGGCGAAGGCGTCCGGTACGGCGAGCACCGCCTCTTCGCGCCGCCCCGCCGCGAACAGCTCCTGGACGCGCCGCGCCTCCGCCTCGTACCCCATCCGCCCCATCAGATCGGCGTGGAAGTTACGGGCCGTGTGCCCCATGCCGCCGATGTAGAAGCCGAGCATCGCCTTCACCGGCAGCAGCCCGGCCGCGATGTCCTCGCACACCTGGGCGCGCACCATCGGCGCGACGAGGAAACCGTCGCGGAGCGGGGCCGTCAGGCCGTACACCTCCGCCCAGCGGGTGGGGGACCAGTACAGCGGCAGCCAGCCGTCGGCGATCCGCAGCGTCTGCGCGACGTTCTTGGGACCCTCGGCACCGAGCAGCACGGGAAGTTCCGCCCGGAGGGGGTGGGTGATCGGTTTGAGGGGCTTGCCGAGGCCGGTGCCGTCGGGGCCGTTGTACGGGTGCGGGTGGTAGCGCCCGTCGAGCGTGACGGGCCCCTCGCGGCGCAGCACCTGCTTCACCACGTCCACGTACTCGCGCGTCGCGGTCAGCGGCGAGCGCGGGAACGGCCGCCCGTACCAGCCCTCCACCACCTGCGGCCCGGACAGCCCGAGTCCGAGCGACATCCGCCCGCCGGAGAGGTGGTCGAGGGTGAGCGCGTGCATGGCCGTCGCGGTCGGCGTGCGGGCGGCCATCTGGGCGACGGCCGTCCCGAGCCGGATCCGGGAGGTGTGCGCGGCGATCCAGGTGAGCGCGGTGAACGCGTCGGAACCCCAGGCCTCGGCGGTCCAGACGGAGTGGTAGCCGAGGCGTTCGGCCTCGCGGGCCAGGTCGAGAGAGGTGGGGGAGGGGCCGCGTCCCCAGTAGCCGAGGGCGAGTCCGAGACGCATGCCGGGCAACCTTCCGACGT
The DNA here is from genome assembly GCF_040635425.1 of Streptomyces laurentii. Classification (NCBI taxonomy): domain Bacteria; kingdom Bacillati; phylum Actinomycetota; class Actinomycetes; order Kitasatosporales; family Streptomycetaceae; genus Streptomyces; species Streptomyces laurentii. The sequence continues at coordinate 76,707 of NZ_JBEYHT010000008.1, forward strand.
GGCGTGACGTGGCGTGGTGCGGCGTGGTGCGGCGTGACGTGAAGCGACGCGATCCGGCATGGCTGACGTTGCGTCAGATCGCTTGCGTCCGGCGACTGTACGACAACGGCCCCCCGCCCGGAAGGGATCCGGACGAGGGGCCGTCGACGAGGCGGACCGGAAGGACGTCGTTCCCGGTGCTCAGCCGCGCTGGATGCCGGTGGTGTCCTGCAGGACACCGCGCCGGCCGTCCTGGGTCTGGGCGACGAGGGCCTGGCCGCGCTGCTCGACGGCCAGGTACCAGGTGCCGGGGGCCAGTTCGGCGATGGGGGCCGGGCTGCCGTCCTCACCGTAGAGCGGGCGGGCGACGGGGACCGCGAACCAGAACGGCGCGAAGTCCGCCGCCGGAGCCTGCCCGTGGGCCGGCGCGGCCTGGCCCTGCGGCTGGGCCTGCGCCGGCGCCTGACCCTGGGCCGGGCCCTGACCGCCGAAGGGCTGCTGGCCGCCGCCGAGCGACGGGTCGGGCTGGGCGCCGTACGGCTGCTGCTGGGCGCCGGGGTAGCCGTAGCCGCCGGGCGCGCCCTGCTGGCCGAACTGCCCGGCCGGACCGGCCTGGCCCGCCTGCATGCCGTACGGCTGCGGGGTCTGCGGCCGGGGCGCGCTGAGCAGCGGGGCCTGGAGGGCCGGGACGAGCGGGCCGGCGATGGCCGCGCCCGCGAGGGCGAGCGAGGCGATGAGGCCGAGGATCAGGCCGGCACCGGCGCTGCTCGACTCGAAGACCCACATGAGGAGGGTCCAGGCGGCGGCGACGGTGAACGCCACGCCGACCTGGCCGAGCTCCAGACCGGCCACCTTGCGCTGCTGCTGCTGGGGCAGCGCCCGCGAGACGACCACGAGGGCGGCACCGGCGATGCCGAGGAGGAAGGAGCCCCAGCCGAGCGGGGACACCTCCCACGAGAACGGCGAGTCGAACGCGTCGCACGCGTTGCCCGGCAGGTCGCAGCCGGAGATGCCGAGGAACGAGGCGATGAACAGCACCACCGCTGCACCGATCAGCACGCCATCGCCTCGAGTGAGGGAGCGGATATTCACGTAAAGAGTCCTTCGTCGGGTCGTCTCGTCGGGGTGGCGCGAAGCACGGGGGCGGCCCCGTCGTCGGGGGCGAATCTATCGTCCGGCCGGCCGCCAGGCGGTTCTACCCCTTGAGGTAGGCCCCGATGCCGTCGGCGATCCCCTGCGCCGCTTTCTGGCGCCACGAGGCGTCCGTCAACAGGGCGGCGTCCTTCCCGTCGCGCATGTTGCCGCATTCGAGGAAGACCTTGGGCACGGTGGAGAGATTGAGCCCCCCGAGATCGTCGCGCACGTCCAACCCGGTACCGGAACCGATGTAGTTGGCCGGCTTGTTGCCGGTGGCCCGGGAGAAGTGCGTGACGAGCTTCTCACCGAGGGTACGGGACGGCGCCATGATCGCGCTGGTGTCGGCGGCCCCGTCCTTCACGCGTGCGGGGAGAATCACATGGAACCCGCGGTTCCCGGCCGCCGAGCCGTCGGCGTGGACGGAGACGACGGCGTCGGCCTTGGCGTCGTTGCCGATGCGGGCACGTTCGTCGACGCACGGACCGTAGGGGCGGTCGGCGTCATGGACGAGCACGACCTTGGCGCCCTGCTTCTCGAGAAGGGCGCGAAGGCGGTGTGAGACGTCGAGGGTGAAGGCGGCCTCGGTGTAGCCGGCGTTGGTGGAGGTGCCGGTGGTGTCGCATTCCTTACGTTTCGTTCCGATATCCACCTTCTTATTGATTTCGGTGGAATGCCGGAAGTTTCCGGGATTGTGGCCCGGGTCGACGACGACCGTGCGTCCGGCGAGCGGACGGTCGGCCGTCGGTGTGGAACGGCCGGCCGAGCGGGTGGGTGCGGGACCGCCCGGAGTGGCCGAATCCTTCGCTCCGGGGACGGCGCCGGCGGCCCCGGAGCCGCCGGTGGCCTTCGCGTCGGCGGTACGGGAGGACCGCTCCGCCGGAGAGGCGTCGGAGGCGCCGCCGCAGGCCGTCAAGGCGAACGGGAGTGCGAGCGGCAGGGTGAGGGCGAGGAACTTGCGGTGGTGGTACGGCACCCCGCGACCGTAGCGGTTTCCGGCCAGGAATGCCCGCGGCGGAATCAAGTGGGTGGAAGGTGTGTAAGGGGAGGGTGAAGGATGTGCGGGTCGCACCAGTGTGACGAACTAGCGTGGCGAGCCAGTGTGATGAACAGAGGGGGGACCGGTGGCCGGGGACCAGCACGACCGCGGCGGCGAGGGTACGGCGGGGCGGGACGACCGCACGGGTGACGGAGCGTCAGCTCCCGTACCGCCGCCGCCCGCGCAGCCGCCCGTATACGACGCGATTCCGCCCGGGTACGAGCGGCAGGCGCCGCCGTCGGGAGCGGGCGCGGCGGAGGACGTGAGCGACGCGGTGCCGGAGGTGAACGACGCCGTGCCGCCGGGCTTCGAGCCGGTACGGCCCGCCGGGACGGCCGAGCCCGCCGGACCCGCCGGGCCCGCGAGCGGTGCGCTGCCGCCGGCCGACGGGGCTGCTCCCGCGCCCGCCCAGCCCATACCCGCGCAGCCCGTGCCCACGCCCGCACCTACGCCCACGCAGCCGGTGACGCCTCCGCCGCCGGCACCGACCACCCCGCCGGGGGCGCAGTCGGGGCCCCAGGCGGGAGCTCCGGCGGTTCCGCAGACGGGTCCTCCGGCGGGTCCGCAGCCGGGTGCGGACCCGGAGCCGGTGCCCGGGTTCGGGCCGCCGATGGCGGCGGCCGGGGGATTCGGCGCGCCGGGGCAGGGCGCGGTCCCGCCGGGTTACGGGGCACCTCAGCCCGGTTACGGCGGCGCGCCGCAGTCCGGCTACGGCGCGACCCCTCCCGCGTACGGCGCGGTCCCGCCGGGCCAGGGCGGCGGCATGCCGCCGGGCGGCGGGTTCCCGCTGCCTCCCCTGGCTCCCGGCCCCTCCGTGCCGCCCCCGCCGCCCGGACCCGCGAACCCCGCGCAGGCCGCCGCCGTCGCCCTCCTCAACCTTTCCGGTCTGGGCCTCGGCTACGTCCTGCTCAAGAAGTGGGCCTTCGCCGCGGTGTGCTGGGCCGCCGTGATCGTGCTGCTCGTCGTGGCGCTGCCCGCCGACCCCGACGGCATCCCGCTGGGCGTCCTCGTCGCGTTCGGCATCGTCCAGCTCCTCGCGGCCGCCGACGGCGCCCGGCGCGCCCTCCACGCCCGTCCGGAGACCCTGGCCCTGCCGGACCGCCGGAAGTTCGTCCTGCCGGTCGCGCTCGTGCTGCTGGTCGCCATCCCCGGCGGCGGCACCTTCGCGTACGGCGCGGCCCGCGACGAAGCCGTCGAACAGTCGCTCCTCGACCGGCTGGCCGTCGCCGACGGCAAGGTGAAGAAGAGTGCCGACCAGAGCTTCGAAACGGCCAGGGCCACCTACCGCGACGCCCTCGACACGTACCAGGAACTCGGCACCCGGCACGCCGGCTCGCGGGCGGCGGGGAAGGTCCCGGACCGGCTCCAGGCGTACTACAAGGCCGTCTCCTCCCCGTACGACCGCGAGAACTTCTGCGGCGCCATCGCCCCCCTCAAGCACCTGCGCTCCCTGCCGGAGGTCGTGGACCGCAAGCTGCTCGGCGACCTCGTCGGCAAGGCCGACGACCCGCTGGCCCGGTCGCTGTTCGAGTGCGGGGTCAACACGATCGGGGCCGCGGGCACCGAGCAGACGGCGGCCGACCAGTTCAACGAGGTGACGAAGACCTTCCCGGACTCGCCCTACCCCGCGCGCATCGAACCGACCCTCCGCGCGAAGCTGAAGGCGCGCGAGCAGGGCATGGACTCCTCGCCCTGCGAGACGGCGGAGGACCTGCAGCGCTTCACCACCACCCTGACCCGGATGCCCGGTGCCACGTACGGCAAGCTCGCCGGCGACGCGGAGCGGTCCGCGTGGCGCGGTGAATTCGGGTGCGGCATCAGCCAGTTCAAGGACAAGAAGTTCGAGGAGGCGGTCACGACGATGGACGCCTTCGTGAAGAACAACCCGTCCAGCTCGAAGGCCGACCAGGCCCGCAACGTCTCCATCGCCGCCGAGATCGCCCAGGAGACGGACGCCGCCGGCAAGAAGGTCCCGTCCGGCGCGACGGCGGGCGGCTCCGGTCAGCAGATGGTCATCAGCAACGACGGCCCCGGCGAGGTCCAGGTCCTCTTCACCGGCCCGGTGACCGGCCGCATCACCATCCCGGCCTGCGGCTCCTGCAAGGCCTACCCGGGCATCCTCATCCCGAAGTCGGGCCTCAAGCCCTGCTCCGGCAGCTCCTCCAAGTATCCCAAGCGCACCCTGTACCTGCCCGCGGGCACCTACCAGTTCCTGCAGAAGCGCAACAGTACGACGACGTCGGCCGAGGTGAAGAAGGCGAGCAGCGACAAGATCGAGTCGGGCTACAGCTACACCAACTGCCTGTACGTGACGTCGTTGTACTAGCCGCCGGTGCGTTCGGCCCCGGCCTCCGTGAAACGTGTCGAAAAGGAGGCCGGGGCCGAGCGGCACCGCGGGTCACGAAGGCTGCTCCGCGCGCGAGCGGGGACGACCCCCTCAGCCCCGGCGCCGCAGCACCCGCAGCGAGTCCGTCACCGAGATCTCCTCGAAGCCGCCCGACTCCAGCGCCCGCAGGTAGACGCGGTACGGGGCCTGACCGCCGTCCGCCGGGTCGGGGAAGACGTCGTGGATGACGAGGAGGCCGCCGGGGGCGACCTTCGGGGCCCAGCCCTCGTAGTCGGCGCCGGCGTGCTCGTCCGTGTGGCCGCCGTCGATGAAGACGAAGCCCAGCTGCCCCGCCCACACCGCCGCGACCTGCGGCGACCGGCCCACGACCGCGACGACGTGGTCCTCCAGGCCGGCCTTGCGCAGGGTGCGCCGGAAGGTCGGCAGGGTGTCCATGACGCCGACCTCGGGGTCGACGACGGTCGGGTCGTGGTACTCCCAGCCCGGCTGCTGCTCCTCGCTGCCCCGGTGGTGGTCCACGGTCACCGCGACCGTCCCCGCCGCCCGCGCCACGTCCGCGAGCAGGATCGTCGACCGCCCGCAGTACGTGCCGACCTCGAGGAGCGGCAGCCCGAGCTTCGCGGCGTCGGCGGCCGCGGCGTACAGGGCGAGCCCTTCCTTGGCCGGCATGAAGCCCTTCGCGGCCTCGAAGGCGGCGAGGATCTCGGGGGTGGGCTCGGCGGCGGGCATGGGCGGGTCCTCCTACTGGCGAGTACGCGGTACGAGCGCCCATGGTGCCTTACGCGCCCCACGCGAACCACACCGTCTCCCCCGACCCGTCCCGTCGCCCCCGCCGGCCCGCCTCCGCCACCTCCCTCGCCCCGCTTCGGGCACCCCCGCCTGCCCGTCCTCACCCACCGTGAAGCCCATCCGCCGGCTTGTGTCGATTTCCGCTGGAAAGGGGGGCGTTGTGTGATTCACGCCACCGGAGCGGAGTGACCCCACTACGCTCGGCTACGAATCAGAACTACCGCTTGCAAGCGTGAGCTTGGGGGTGCCTCGGCATGGCCAACATCCGTAGCCTCGATCCCAGCGCGTCGCCGCTGGACTACTACGGTTCCGAACTCCGGCGCCTGAGGGAGGAGGCGAAGCTCAGCCAGCAGCAGTTGGGGGACATTCTTTTCTGTACGGCATCCCTGATCGGGCAGATCGAGACGGCGAAGAAGGTGCCCACCCGCCGATTCTCCGAGCAGCTCGACAACGCCCTGATGACCGGGGGCCAGTTCACCCGCCTCATCGGTCTGGTGCTGCGCAGTCAGCTGCCGAACTGGTTCCAGCCGTACGCGGACATGGAGGCGCGGGCGACGTACATCTGCGCCTTCCAGTCCGACGTGGTCTACGGCCTGCTCCAGACGCCGGAGTACGCGCGCGAGGTGCTGGGCGCGCGCCGGGACGGCGACGACCTCGAGAACACGGTCGCCGCCCGCCTGGAGCGCCAGCGGATCATGGACCGCGACACACCGCCCATGGTCTGGGTGATCATGAGCGAGGCCGTGCTCTGCCAGGAGGTGGGCGGGGCCAAGGTGATGCGGGACCAGCTCGCCCATCTGCTGGAGATGCAGCGGCGGGAGTGGGTGAAGATCCAGATCCTTCCGTTCTCGGCGGGGGTCCACGCGGGTATCGCCGGTTCCTTCAACGTCCTGCGCTTCGAGGACGACCCCGACATCGTCTACACGGAGGACTTCGTCCAAGGCCGCATGACCGCCGATCCGTCAGCCGTCCGGGAGGGTGTCCGTCGCTACGATCACCTGCGGGCCGCCAGCCTCTCCCTGAAAGAGTCGGCCGAACTGATCGCCCGGGTAATGGAGGAGCGCTATGGCGACCGATCGGGACCTGGCGGGGGCATGCTGGCGTAAGTCCTCGTACAGCGGCGACAGTGGCGGTGACTGCGTCGAGTGCGCGCCGCTCGGGACCGCCGCCTGGCGTACGCCGCCCCGCCGTGCCGGAGCCGGCGGTCAGTGCGCCGAAGCCCCCGATCCAGCGGACCCAGCCGGTCTCGCCCTTCTCGGCGAGCTCGCCGACCCCGCCGGTCCCGCGGGCCCTGCCGACTCCGCCGGCCCTGCCGACTCCGCCGCCCCTGCCGGCCCTGCCGGCCTCGTCGATGCTGCCGCGCGTGTCGCCGTACGGGACTCCAAGTGTCCGGCCGGCCCCGCCTTCCTCGCGTCTTCGGGCGCGTTCGCGGAGTTCGTGACCACGGTCGCGGTCGCGGACACGGCCGCCGAAGGCGCCGACGACTGAATCCGGCCCCCGCCCGCGTGGCCCTGCCGAGGGCATCGCGGCCCGGGACCGTGCGGCGTCGGCCGAGAGGCCCCGTAATCCCCGGAATCCCTGCCCCATCTGACCTTCCGTCAGATTGAAACGTGTTCTAATCTGCCGTGCCATGGGCATCGCCATCACGCACGAACAGCGGGAGCTCGCCCGATCCGTCCGCGGCTGGCTCACCCGCGCCGTCCCCCGCGAGGAAGTCCGCAGGCATCTCGACGATCCCGCCCTCGCCGCGACCCGCCCCGCCCACTGGGCCGGTGTCGCCGCGCAGGGGCTGCTCGGGGTCCATCTGCCCGAGGAGTACGGGGGAGGGGGCGGCGACCTCGTCGACCTCGCCGTGGTCCTGGAGGAGGCCGGGCGGGCGCTGCTGCCGGGGCCGTATCCGGGGACCGTGCTCGCCGCCGAACTGCTGCACCGCGCCGGGCGCGGCGAGGAGGCGGCCGCGCTGGCCGCCGGGGAACGGATCGCGGCCGTCGCCCTCGGCGCCGGAAGCCTGACCGCCGCGCCCTCCCACGCCGCCGACGGCCTGATCCTCGACGGCGTCGCCCCGCCCGTGCTCGGCGCCGCCCACGCCGACCTGGTGATCCTGCCCGCGCGCTCGCCGCACGGCACGGTCTGGCTCGCGGTGGACGCCGGCACCCTCGCCGTACGTCCGCACGACAGCGCCGACCCGGTCCGGCCGACCGCCGAGGTCGCCGCCGACGGGGTGTTCGTCCCCGGGGCGCGGCTGCTCGGGACCGTCGACTCCGCACTCGTGCACGACCTCGCCGCCGTCCTCCTGGCGGCCGACGCCTGCGGCACCGCCGCCCGCGCCGTCGAGACGGCGGCCGAACACGCCCGTACGCGCGTGCAGTTCGGGCGGCCCATCGGGCAGTTCCAGGGGGTCAAGCACCTGTGCGCCGACATGCTCGTCCGGCTCGAACAGGCCCGCGCGCTGGTGTGGGACGCGGCCCGGGCTGCGCGCGGCGAGGCCGCCGACGTCCGCGCGTACACCGCCGCGCTCGCCGCCGGGGCCGCGCTCGACACCGCGTACGGCTGCGCCAAGGACTGCATCCAGGTACTCGGCGGCATCGGCTTCACCTGGGAACACGACGCCCACCTCGCCCTGCGGCGCGCCCTCGTCGCCCGCCAGCTCCTCGGCGCCGGCGACACCCACCGCCTCACCGCCGTCCGCCACGCCGCCGCCGGTGTACGGCGCGAACTGCGCCTCGAACTTCCCGAGGAGGCCGAGGCGTTACGGAAGCAGGCGCGCGAAGTCCTCTCCACCGCCGTCGGATTGACGCCGCGCGAGGCACGGCGGGAGCTGGCCGGCACCGGCTACGCGGCGCCGCACTTGCCCCCGCCGTACGGGCTCGGTGCCGGACCGGTCCACCAGCTCGCCGTCCAGCGGGAGATGACCGATCTCGGCATCGCCCTCAGTCCGCTGTCCATCGCCACCTGGGTGGTGCCCTCGCTCCTCGCGTACGGCACGGCCGCCCAGCAGGAACGCTACCTCGGGCCCACCCTGCGCGGCGAACAGCAGTGGTGCCAGCTCTTCTCCGAGCCCGAGGCCGGCTCCGACCTGGCGTCCCTCCGCACCCGCGCCGAACGGACCGACGACGGATCCTGGCGGATCACCGGACAGAAGGTGTGGACGAGCACCGCCAGGGAAGCCGACTACGGGATCCTGCTCGCCCGCACCGACCCCGACGCGCCGAAGCACCGCGGGCTCACCTACTTCCTCGTCGACATGCGCGGCACCCCCGGTATCGACATCCGGCCGCTGACGGAGATCACCGGGGACGCGCTGTTCAACGAGGTGTGGTTCGACGGTGCCATCCTGCCGGCCGACGCCGTCGTCGGCGCGGTCGACGACGGCTGGCGGGTCGCCCGCAACACCCTCGGCAACGAACGCGTCCACATGGCCGACCAGGCCGTCTTCGACACCGGCCTGGAAGCGCTGATCACCGCCTCCGCGGCGGCCGACGGCGCGGTACGGGCCCGGATCGGCGCCCTCGTCTCCGAGGCGCACGCCCTCGCCTGCGTCGGACTGCGCACCACCCTGAACCGGGTCTCCGGCCTGGAACCGGGCCCGGGCGCGAGCGTCCGTAAGCTCGTCCAGACCGGACACCAGCAGAAGGTCGCCGAACTCGTGCTCGAACTCCTGGGCCCCGACGGCGCGTTGGCGGAAGGACCGGGAAAGCGGGCACTGCACCAGCTCCTGATGTCGCGCTGTCTGACCATCGCCGGAGGCACGACCCAGGTACAGCTCAACGTCATCGCCGAGCGACTGCTCGGCCTGCCCAGGGACTGAGACCACTCCGAACCCGAGGGAGCCGCTGTGAAGACGTACATCGTGGGCGTCGGCATGACGAAGTTCGAGAAGCCGGAGACCCGGGACTGGAGTTACGGGGACATGGCGAAGGAGGCCGGCGGCGCCGCCCTGGCCGACGCGGGCGTCCCGTACGAACGGGTCCAGCAGGTCGCCGCCGGCTACTGCTTCCAGCCCTCGACGGCCGGACAGCGCGCGGTCTACGGACTCGGGCTCACCGGCGTACCCGTCTACAACGTCAGCAACAACTGCGCCACCGGATCGACCGCCCTGATGATGGCCCGGCAGTTCGTCGCGGGCGGTGCGTCGGACTGCGTCCTCGCCCTCGGCTTCGAGAAGATGACGCGCGGCGCGCTGGGCGGCGGGGCGAGCGGCGGCGACTTCGCGTCCTCGCCTGTGGCCCGGCACTACGGCGTCATGGCCGCCCGCCACGGCTTCGCGGCGACCCCGCCCACCGCCCAGATCTTCGGCAACGCGGCCCGCGAGCACATGGAGCGGTACGGGACCACCGAGGCCCAGCTCGCCGCCGTCGCCGCCAAGAACCACCGGCACTCCGCCCGCAACCCCCGCGCGCAGTTCCAGGACGTCTACACGGTCGAGGAGATCCTGGCCGCCAAAACCGTCCACGCGCCCCTCACCCGCCTCCAGTGCTCCCCGACCTCCGACGGCGCCGCCGCCGCGCTCGTCGTCTCCGAACGCTTCGTGGACGCCCACGGGCTGGGGGAGCGGGCGGTGGAGATCGCCGCCCAGGCGATGACCACCGACACGGAGGAGTCCTTCGCCTCCGGCTCCTGCATCGACGTCGTCGGCCGCCCCATGTCCCGCGAGGCCGCCCTCCAGGTCTACGAGACGTCCGGGCTCGGCATCGACGACGTCGACGTCGTCGAACTCCACGACTGCTTCTCCATCAACGAGCTGCTGACCTACGAGGCGTTGGGCATGTGCGAGGAGGGCGCCTCCGGCAAGCTCGTGGAGTCGGGCGCGACGACGTACGGCGGCCGCTGGGTCGTGAACCCCTCGGGCGGTCTCATTTCCAAGGGCCACCCCCTGGGCGCCACCGGCCTCGCGCAGGCGGCCGAACTCGTCTGGCAGCTCCGGGGCGAGGCGGACGACCGCCAGGTCGCCGGGGCGTCCGTGGGGCTCGCGCACAACATCGGCCTCGGCGGGGCGGCGGTGGTGACTCTTCTGCGGCGTCAGGCGTGACGAAGAGTCCGGGCGGATGCGGGGCCAACTCCCCTTCAGAGAGGCGTGGATAAGCGCTGTGCGGGTTCGGACACGGGTGCGATCATGACGGCCATGCCGCCTTCGCCCCGTACCGGCCCCGGCCCCGACACCGATGCCGACGTCGGCACCGGCCGAGCCTCCGCGTCCTCCCTCCCCGCTCCCCGCAGCCTCTGGCTGGTGGTCCTGGTCACCTGCGCGGGCCAGTTCCTCGTCGTGCTCGACGTGTCCGTGGTGAACGTGGCGCTCCCGTCGATGCGGGAGTCGCTGGGGCTGACGGCGCCGGGACTGCAGTGGGTCGTGAACGTGTACTCGATCGCGTTCGCGGGCTTCATGCTCCTCGGCGGGCGCGCGGCGGACCTGTTCGGCCGCAAGCGCATGTTCCTGGTGGGGCTCGCGCTGTTCACGGTGGCCTCGGCGGCGGGCGGACTGGCGCAGGAGGGCGGGCAGTTGCTCGCGGCCCGCGCGTTCCAGGGGCTCGGCGCGGCCGTCCTGTCCCCGGCCACGCTCACCCTCGTCACCTCCGCCGTCCCGGCCGGACCCGCCCGCACCCGGGCCGTCGGCACCTGGTCGGCGATCGGCGCGGCCGGTGGCGCGGCGGGCGGTTTCGTGGGCGGAGTCATCGTGGACCTGCTCTCGTGGCGCTGGGTGCTGCTCGTCAACGTGCCCGTCGGCGTGCTCGTCTTCGCCGGCGCCTACGCGTGGCTGACCGAGAGCCGGGCAGGCGGCGGGCGTCGGCTCGACCTGCCGGGCGCGGTGCTCGTCACGGCGGGCCTGGCGACCCTCGCGTACGGCATCGTCCAGACCGAGGAGTCCGGCTGGACCGCCCCCGCGACCCTGGGCCCGCTGGCCGCCGGACTGCTGCTGCTCGCGGCCTTCGTCGCCGTCGAGGCGCGGACGGCCGAGCCGCTGATGCCGCTGCGGATCTTCCGTACGCGGGCGGTGTCCGCCGCCAACACCGCGATGCTGCTCTGCGGCCTGCTGTCCTTCGGGACGTGGTTCTTCATGACGCTCTACGCGCAGAATGTCCTCGGCTACCCGCCGATGATCGCCGGCCTTGCCTTCGCCCCCAGCTCCGTCAGCATCGTCGTCGGCTCCAAACTGGCCCCGCGCCTGCTGCCCCGCTTCGGCACCCGCCGGGTCGCCGTCCTCGGCGTGCTGACCGCCGCGGCCGGTTACGTGTGGCAGTCGACGATGACGGTCGACGGCACGTACGTCACGGCGATCCTGCTGCCCGGCATCCTCATCATGTTCGGCATGGGCCTCGGCACCACCCCGCTGGCCGTCCTCGCCACCGGCCACGTCCCCGCCGCCGACGCCGGCCTCGCCTCGGGCCTCATCAACACCTCCCGCACCATGGGCGGCGCCCTCGGCCTCGCGGCCCTCTCCACCGTCGCCGCCTGGGCCACCGCGGGCTCCACCACCCCGGAAGCCCTCACCGCCGGCTACGCCACCGCCTTCCGCGTGGCGGTGTGCGTCCTGCTCGCGACGGCGCTGGTGATGACGCTCTGGCTGCCCAAGCCGGACAAGCCTGTGCAATAAGGCAACTGTGGCGAGGCGCGGGTCATTGGGCCCGACGGAGCTCAGGCCGAGGGCGCTGCCCGGGGTGCTGACGGTCTGGCGCCGGCGACGGAGTCGGCGGTGAGCCTGGAGCCGGCAGGGACGCCGATGCAGGAGCGGCCGAGGAGCTTTATTGACAACGACGGCATCCGCTTCCGCGACCTGAGGCACTCGGCAGGGGCACATTCGAGCCCTGTCGGAGTGGGGTCAGAGCCAGCCCTGTTGGCGGGCCGCGCGGACCGCTTCCATGCGGTTGCGGGTGCCCGTCTTGCCGATGGCCGAGGAGAGGTAGTTGCGGACCGTCGACTCCGAGAGGTGGAGTCTCGTCGCGATGTCCGCGATCGTGGCGCCGTCGACGGAGGCGCCGAGGGCGTCGCGTTCGCGGGCCGTCAGGGGGTTGGGGCCCGCGCTGAGGGCGGCCGCGGCGAGGGCCGGGTCGATGACCGTCTCGCCGCGCAGGGCCTTGCGGATCGCCTCGGCCAGGTCCTCGACCGGGCCGTCCTTCACCAGGAAGCCGACCGCGCCCGCCTCCATCGCGCGGCGCAGATAGCCGGGCCGGCCGAAGGTCGTGAGGATGAGGACCCGGCAGTCGGGCACCTCGTCCCGCAGGTCCGCCGCCGCGTCGAGGCCCGAGCGGCCCGGCAGTTCGATGTCCAGCAGGGCGATGTCAGGGCGGGCCGTCAGCGCCGCGTCCACGATCTGGTCACCGCGCCCCACCTGGGCGACGACCTCGATGTCCGGCTCCATCCCGAGCAGCAGCGCGAGCGCGCCGCGCATCATGCCCTGGTCCTCGGCGAGGAGGACTCTCGTACACCGGGCGGGGCGCTGGTCCTGCGGCATCTCGTTCACGGGCACCAGGGTAGGGCGCAGGCGGGGCGGCGCCCCGCTTTCACTCCCGTCCCGCGCTCCAGTCCCGTCGCCGTTCCCAGCGCAGGTAGTGGAACATCGCGGTCAGCGCCGGGACCAGAACCGCGAGGCTCTGGGGGAGGGCGGCGTCGGGGAAGAAGAAGTGGAACACGGTCCAGATCAGGTTGAGGACGGCCACCTGGATCACCAGGAGCTTCCCGAGCGCGCACCACCGGGCCCACCTGCGCGCCCGCGCTCTCTTCCGCATCCGCGCCCATTCGCGTTCCCGCGCCTCGTCGTCCATGCCCCGCCACCCCCTGCCCTCGCGCCGCCCTCAGGGCGGGATCGCGGTCAGTCTGGTGTACGGGCCTTCGCGCGGGCAGGGCGTCTGTCCGGCAAACTGCCCGCCGTTCGGTTGCCGGTCACCGGTCACCGGTCACCGGTCTACGGGTGGTCGCCGCCGTCCTCGGGTTCCGCCTCCGCCGGTTCCACCGGGAGTTCCGCCGTCACGCGGAAGCCGCCCTGGGGGAGGGGGCCCGAGGTGAAGGTGCCGCCGGCGGCGGCGAGGCGTTCGTGGAGGCCTTTCAGGCCGCTGCCGGATGTGCCCGCAGCGGTACCAGCGGATCCGGCACCGGTTCCGTTGTCGGTGACGGTCAGGCGGACCCGTTCCGGGCCGCCACCGATCTCGATCTCGCAGCGGGTCGCGCCGCTGTGGCGTACGGCGTTGGTGGCCGACTCGCGGACCACCCAGCCCAGCAGCGCCTCCGTCTGCGGCTCCAGCGGCGGGCCGGACTGGCGGACCACCGGCTCGATGCCGGCCGAGGACAACGCGTCGCGGGCGCGGTCCAGTTCGGTGGTCAGGCTGCCCTCGCGGTAGCCGGTGACCGCCTCCCGGATCTCCGTCAGCGCCTGCCGGCCGACCGACTCGATGTCCGTGATCTGCGCCAGTGCCGCGTCCAGGTCGCGCGGCGCGAGCCGCCGCGCCGCCTCCGACTTCACGACGATCACGGACAGGGTGTGGCCCAGCAGGTCGTGCAGGTCGCGGGAGAAGCGCAGGCGTTCCTTCTCGACGGCCGCGCGGGCGAGTTCCTCGCGGGTCTCGCGCAGTTCGTTCACCGTCTGGTCCAGGGCGAGGATCGTCGCCGTCACCATGATCGAGATGAAGGTCCCGTACACCACCCCGAACGAGTCCCAGCTCGCCTTGATGAACGTCACCGCTGCCACGGCCGCGGTCAGCGGGATGGTGATCAGCCGCAGCATCCGGCCGCGCCGCGTGACCGCTCCGACCGCGAGGCCGAGCAGCGGGAAGAGCAGCAGCCAGGACTCCCCGTACCCGATCGTCAGCCCGAAGGTGACGGCGCCGAGCGCGATGAGCAGTCCCCAGGTGAGCGGGGTCTCGCGGGTGCGCGGGTGGAAGGCGCGGATGACGACCGCGATGTAGAGGGTGTTGAAGGTCAGCAGCCCCAGGCCGCCGATCCAGGGGTTCGGGGCGTCGCCCGAGACGAGATGGGACAGCGCGCCCAGGCCGAGCAGCAGCCAGGGGATCAGGCTGAGTCCGGTCGGACGGCCGCCGCGCCTGCTCTCGGCGCGGCGTCGTCGGAATTCACCTTTCGCCATCGGTATCCCTCGCCCCTCGTCCGCTGGTCCTCGTCAGACCGTCCGTGCGGAACGACGGTACGAGACCGCCGCGTACAGGCCGAACAGCGCGGCCCACGCCACCAGGATCGTGATCGTGGCGATGCCGGGCGCCGTGCCCTCGGTGACCGCGCGGCCCAGTTCGGCGAAGCGGTTGGTCGGCGTGTAGTCGGAGAGGGAGCGCAGCCAGCCGGGGAACAGGTCGATCGGGAACCACAGGCCGCCGACGACCGCGAGGCCCAGGTTGCAGGCCACGTTGACGGCGCCGGCCGCCTGGCTGGAGAGCCGGTAGCCGTTGCCGAGCCCGAGGAGGGTGAAGGGCAGCGAACCCGCCCACAGGGTGAGGGCCACGACGGCCCACTGCCAGCTGTCGAGCCGTACGCCGTTGACCGTGGCGCCCGCGAGCAGGACGGCGGTGATGGCCGGCAGGACGATGACGCTGCCGGTCAGGGCCCGGCCGACGACCACCTGGCGCGGGCTCATCGGGGTGACGCGCAGCTGGCGCAGCCAGCCGGTGGACTTGTCCTCGGCGACGCCGGTGCCCAGCGACAGGGCGGCGCCCAGTGCGCCGTACGCCGCCATGCCGATCATCGCGGCGGACTTGAAGGCGGGGTCGTTCTGGCCGCCGAGGTTGGTGAAGAGGAGGTACATCATGACGGGGACGCCGATCGAGGAGATCACGAAACCGACGTCGCGCAGGGTGCGGCGGACTTCGAGGCGGACATACGCGGTGATCATCGGGACATCTCCAGGGAGTGGGCGTCCTGGGCGGTGCGGGCCGCGGACGCGCGGGTGAGGGTGAGGAAGGCCTCGTTCAGGGAGACCGGGGCGACCTGGAGGCGGCGTACGGCGTCACGCTCGGCGAGGGCGCGGACGGTCGCGTCGGAGTCGTCGCTGCGGACGTGGGCGCGGTCGCCGCGGATCTCGACGGAGGTGACGCCGGGCAGCGCCGCCAGGCCCTCGGAGGAGCCGCCGGCCAGGTCGAAGGAGACCGTGGTGCCGCCGGCGGCGCGCTTCAGTTCGTCCGCGGTGCCGTCGGCGAGGATCCGGCCGGAGTCGACCACGACGATGCGGTCGGCGTGGGTGTCGGCCTCCTCCAGGTAGTGGGTGGAGAAGAGGACCGTGTTGCCGCGCCGGGCGTAGCCGCGCATCGAGTCCCAGAAGGCCTCGCGGGCCTCGACGTCGAGGGCGGCGGTCGGCTCGTCGAGGACGATCAGCTCCGGGTTGCCGGCCAGCGCGACGGCGAAGCGCACGCGCTGGGCCTGGCCGCCGGAGAGCCGGTCGGCGCGGCGGCCGGCCAGGTCGGTGAGACCGGCCAGGGCCAGGGCCTCGTCGACGGGCAGCGGCCTCGGGTAGGTGCGGGCGACAAAGTCGACCAGCTCGCGGATGGTGACCCGGGGGACCGGACGGCCGTCCTGGAGCATGGCGCCCACCCGGCCGGCGCCGACCGCGCGCTCGGGGGTGCCGTCGAAGAGGCGGACCCGGCCGCTGTCGGGTGTGTCGAGGCCGAGGAGCAGGTTGATGGTGGTGGACTTGCCGGCGCCGTTGCGGCCGAGCAGGGCGACGGTCTCGCCGCGGCGGATGCGGAGGTCGATGCCGTCCACGGCGCGGACGTGGCCGAAGGTCTTGGTGACGGCGGCGAAGGCGACCGCGGTGCCGTCGACGGCGTCGGCGGCGCGGGTGGCGGCCTGGGCGGCGGGGGTGCTGGACGCTTGTTCGTTCGTCATGGGTATGACGCTACGGAGCGGGGGAGGACCCGGGCAGGCTCTGGTGTACGGACCTGGCCGTGACAAATGTCCTGGGTCCCGGCCGGCCCGGTCGAGGCCGCCGACGCGGGGCTCGGATCGGGCCGTCGCCCGTACGGATACGGATATCTGACGTACCGTCAGGAGGGTTCCCCTCGTCAACTCCCTCCGCTATACATGGGGATCGCCGCTCTAGAACGCGTTCTAGAACACGAACGAACCGACGAACGCGGTCCGGACCGGCTCCCGCACGGCCTCGGCGTGGTCGACGGTGCGGACGGCCGCGCCGAGGTCTCCAACCGCCACAAGGAGCAGCAAGCCGATGCCCATTGACGCCGCCAAGGCCGTCGCCGCCGAACCCCGCAGCGCGGAGATCGCCTGGGACCACAAGGACGTCCAGCTCTACCACCTCGGCCTCGGCGCGGGCGCGCCCGCGACCGACCCCGACGAGCTGCGCTACACCCTGGAGTCCCGGCTGCACGTCCTGCCCAGCTTCGCCACCGTCGCGGGCGCCGGCATGGGCGTCGTCGGCGGTCTGGGCGCCCCGGGCATCGACATCGACCTCGCCGCCGTGCTGCACGGCGGCCAGTCGATCACCCTGCACCGGCCGCTGCCCGTCGCCGGCCGGGCCGTCTCCACCTCCCGGGTCGCCGCCGTGTACGACAAGGGCAAGGCCGCCGTCCTGGTGCTGCGCTCCGAGGCCGCCGACGCCGACGGGCCGCTGTGGACCAGCGACGCCCAGATCTTCGTCCGCGGCGAGGGCGGCTGGGGCGGCGACCGCGGTCCCTCCGAGCGCCTCGCCGTGCCCGACCGGGCGCCCGACGCCACCGTCGAGCGGCCCGTCCGTGAGGACCAGGCCCTGCTCTACCGGCTGTCCGGCGACTGGAACCCGCTGCACGCCGACCCCGAGTTCGCCAAGCTCGCGGGCTTCGACCGGCCGATCCTGCACGGCCTGTGCTCGTACGGCATGACCCTCAAGGCGGTCGTCGACACCCTTCTCGGCGGCGATGTCACCCGCGTGCGCGGCTACCGCACCCGCTTCGCCGGAATCGTCTTCCCCGGCGAGACCCTCCGGATCCGGATGTGGCGTCTCACGGAGGGGGACGGCGGCGACAGCGGCCGCGTGCAGGTCACGGTCACCGCCGTGGAACGCGACGACGCCCCCGTACTCGCCGACACCGTCGTGACCGTCGCCGACCCCTCCTGAGGGCCGGCCGTCTCCGCACCCCGAACCGCCCCGCCCCGCCTCGGACCCGAGTCAGCTGATGGGAGCCGCACCATGCGCGCAGCCGTACTGCACGAGATCGGCCAGGACAAACTCGAAGTCCTCGACGACGTCGAGGCGGTGGGGTTCGGACCCGGCAAGGTGCGGATCCGGATCCGGGCCACCGGCCTGTGCCACTCCGATGTCTCCGCGATGAGCGGCGTCCTGCCGCAGCCGGCGCCGTTCGTGCCCGGCCACGAGGGCGCCGGGGAGATCCTCGACGTCGGCGACGGCGTCACGGGTCTCGCCGTGGGGCAGCGGGTGCTGCTGTGCTGGCTGCCCGCGTGCGGGAGCTGCCCCGCCTGCAGGCGCGGGCAGACCCAGCTCTGCCTGGCCGGGTTCATGAACGCCGGCACCCCCAACTTCCGTCGCGCGGGCGGCGGTTCCGATGGCGGTGCGGGTGAAGTCTTCGGCTTCGCCGGGACCGGGACGTTCGCCGAGGAGGTCGTCGTCGACGCGCGCTGCGCCGTGCCGATCCCCGACGACGTGCCGTACGACATCGCCGCGCTCATCGGCTGCGGCGTGACCACCGGACTCGGCGCGGCCATCAACACCGCGAAGGTGGCGGCCGGTTCGTCGGTCGCCGTCATCGGCTGCGGCGGCGTCGGCATCTCCGCCATCCAGGGCGCCCGGCTCCAGGGCGCCGCGCAGATCGTGGCCGTCGACCCGGTCGAGTCGCGCCGCGAGGCCGCCCTCGGATTCGGCGCCACCGAGGCCGTCGCCCCGGACGCGCTCGCCGACGCCAAGCAGCGCGTGACCGGCGGCGAGGGCTTCGACTACGTCTTCGAGGTCGTCGGCAAGTCCGCCACCGCGCGCACCGCCTACGACACCACCCGGCGCGGCGGCACCCTGTGCGTCGTCGGCGCGGGCGCCCTCGACGACTTCCTCCAGCTCAACATGTTCGAGCTGTTCTTCGACGAGAAGCGGATCCTGCCGTCGATGTACGGGGGCGGGGACGTGCTCCGCTCGTACGAACGGGCCATCGCGCTCTGGCGGGCCGGCCGGATCGACCTCGCGTCGCTGATCACCCACCGGGTGCCGCTGAGCGGCATCAACGAGGCGCTGGAGCAGATGCGGACGGGCGCGGCGCTGCGGACCTGCATCGAGCTCTGAGGCGACCGGCACCCGGAACAGCGCTCACGACGGCGTCCGGGGCGGGAGGACCCGCCCCGGAGGCCTCCGAGGAGTGCCCGAAGCAGCGCGTGAACCGGTGCCGGAAGTGCCCGAACCAGTATCCGAAGCGACGGCCCACGCGTTGTCGCTCACGGGATCCCCAGCGGATCCGAGGCTTCAGAGGCTTCACCGGAGAGGACGCGAACCATGTCACTGCCCCGTGTGTCCCCGTCACCGGCGGCTCAGCCGCTGGCGGGGCTGAGCGCGATCGTCACCGGCGCCGGCCGCGGCCTCGGCCGGGCCGAGGCGCTCGAACTGGCCCGGCTCGGCGCGGCCGTCGTCGTCAACGACTACGGCCAGCCCGGCCGCGACGGCTCCGGCGCGGCGTCAGCCGCCCCCGCCGAGGAGGTCGTCGCCGAGATCCGCGCGGCGGGCGGCCGGGCCGTCGCCCACCTCGGCGACGTCGCCGACTTCGAGACCGCGCGCGCCCTGGTCGGCCTGGCCGTGAGCGAGTTCGGCAAGCTGGACGTCCTGGTCAACAACGCGGGCATCCTGCGCGACCGGATGGTCTTCTCGATGGGCGAGGACGAGTGGGACTCGGTCGTCCGGGTCCACCTCAAGGGCCACTTCAACACCACCCGTTTCGCCGCCGCGCACTGGCGCGAGCGCGCCAAGGCGGGCGAGAGCGGGGTCTTCGGCCGGATCGTCAACACGTCCTCGGAGGCGTACCTCGCCGGCTCGGCCGGGCAGCCCAACTACGCGGCGGCCAAGGGCGGCATCGTCGGCCTCACCACCTCCTCCGCGCTCGCCCTCGCCAAGTACGGCGTCACCGTCAACGCCATCTGCCCGCGGGCCCGCACCCGGATGACCGAGGACGTCTTCGCCGGGTTCGCCGAGCCGGCGTCCGCGGACGAGCTGGACCCGCTGGCGCCGGAGCACGTGGCGCCGCTCGTCGGCTATCTCGCCGCGCCGGCCGCGGCCCGGGTCAACGGACAGCTGTTCGTCGTCCACGGCGGGATGGTCGCGATCGTCGACCGGCCCCGGGTGGCGGCCAAGTTCGACACGGCCAAGGACGTCTTCAGCTACGAGGAGCTGGACGGGCTGCTCACCCCGCACTACGCGGACCGGCCGGCGGGGGAGACCTTCGCGGCGGCGGAGGTGCTGGGCCTCAAGAAGGGCTGACCACGTCCGGAAGGGCCGACCGCGACCGTACGCCGGCGACCGTACGGCGACCGTACGACGAGAGGGGCCCCGGGACCGGTCGTGTGACCGGTCCCGGGGCCCCTCTCCCCCTGGTCGCGGGGGGCCGCCGATGGTGTCTACTGCGTCTCGGGCTCGCGCCGGTGACGGCCGTTCGCCGAGGACGAGGAGTCCTCGGTCGGTGCGGCCGGGCCGCGGTGCTTGCCCGAGCCGTTCGGCTCCTGCGCGTCCGTGTTGCTCATGGTGGAACTCACCCCGTATGCGTCGCTCTTGCTGGTGCGGCCCGTGAGTCTAGCCAGCGGGTTCGCGGTCCGTCAGCGGCGCATCGCGGAGTGGAACCGGACGACATGCCTTCGTTTCGCCGCCCCCGGACCCCGGCTCCGGCGCCCGCCGCGCACCGCCTCCCGGGCCCGTTCCCGAGACCGTCTCCGCGCCCGACTCCCGTGCCCCGCCCGGCTCCGGGACCGGGACCGTCCGCCGCCCCGCGCCCGGGTACCGGTACGCGTCGGCCTCGGGCGACGGTGCCGGTACGGCGGGACCGGCGGGCTCCGCCAGAGCCGCGACACCACAGGGCGTGTCGTCCGTCACGTACGGCAGCCGCAGCACCCCGCCGGCCGTCCACAGGCCCGCCCCGGCCAGCCAGCCCGGCGGGACGGCCGCGTGCAGCATCCGCCGCTCGCGCGGCCGCCACAGGCCGACCCAGCTGCCCGCCGCCGCGTCGATCCGCAGCGCGACCCCGCAGTCCTCCGGCAGCAGTACCTGCCCCGGCTGCACCGCGAACGGCGTCACCGCCGCGTCGTCGAGCCGCAGGCACTCCGGGAAGCGCACCGGCAGCGCGCTGCCCAGCACGCCCCAGGCCAGCCGGTCGTGGCCCGGCGACGGCGCGTCGGAACGCAGCACGAGCAGGCCGCTGTCGGCGTCCGCGAGCAGCAGCCGGTCGTTGCTGTCCGGGGTGATCTCCAGGAGGGGCGTGACCTCGCCGCCACGCTCCAGGTCGACCGTGACCGTCTTCACCGGCCCGCCGTCCAGGCGCCGGTCGAGGGCCAGCATCCGGCCCGTACGGTCCAGCCACACCCCGCCCGTACAGCGGCCTCTGATCGCGGCGACCCGCTCGGGCCCGAACGCCCCGCCCGCCACCAGCCACAGCGTGGTGGTGTCCGTGTCCGCTTCGACGCACATCGCGTACGCGCAGATGCCGTCCGGCGATGGTGGCAGCAGGGTCAGCGCGCCCGGCGCGGGCGCCTCGACCGCGCCGAGCGACAGCTCGCCGGTGGCCGGGCCGGTCGGGTAGAGCAGCGAGAACGTGTGCCGGAGCCCGTCGGTTCGCGGGGCCGTGCGGTCCGCGAGCACCCGCCCGTCCGCGAGCGGCAGCAGCGGCGTGCCGGGCTCCTCGGGCCGCCCGAGCGGGAGCGGGACCGCGTACGGCTCGGGGCCGTCCAGCGTCCACCGCTCCACGTACCGCGTGTCCCCCGCGCCGCCGAGCCGCGCCGCGTAGGCGCCGTTCGCGGTGATGGTGAATCCCCGCGCGGGTGTGTCGACGGCGCAGTCCGCCATCGTCATGTTCGCCGTCGCGCTCGTCGCCGTCGCCGTCGCCGGCGCCGTGGCCATAGCCGTCGTCATCGCTGTCATCGACGCGTCACCTCCGGCCCACGAAGCTAGTTTTCGCACTTCCTGCCGAACAACACGAGGCGGGCCACTTCACCCCAAAGGGTGGCGGTGGGGAGATTCGACTGAGAAGTGCGGGGGTGTTGTGCTGACGCGAGAAGGGGTGAGTAAGGTAAGGCGAACCTAAGTCGAGATGGCGGGGGTGGTCCATCAGTGTCTTTCCGTACCGTCTCACCCCTTTCGTCCGTACGTGTCAGGAGACCCGTCATGTCCCTTCGTCGTCGTGGCACCGCTGCCGCCGCCCTCGGCCTCGCTGCCGCGCTCACCCTCGCGGCCTGCGGCGGAGGCGATGACACCGCGTCGGGCGGCGGCGCGGCGAAGGGCGCCGAGGGCGACAAGAAGAAGGACGTCGCCGTCGGAGGCAAGGACTTCGGCGACGCCGCCGCCAAGACGGCCGCCATGGGGACGAAGGCGGCGCCCGGCCAGTTCCCGCGCACCCTCACCCACGCCCTCGGCAGCACCGAGATCCCGGCCGCGCCCAAGCGCGTCGTGGTCCTCGACGTCGGCGAGCTCGACAACGTCGTCTCCCTCGGCATCAAGCCCGTCGGCTACGCCCCCTCCGAGGGCGACGACGGCATCCCCGGCTACCTGAAGAAGGACGCCGGCGACCCGAAGTCCGTCGGCACCATCAACAACCTCAACCTGGAGGCCATCGCCAACCTCCAGCCCGACCTCATCCTCGGCAGCCAGCTGCGCGCCGCCGACAAGTACGACGAGCTGTCGAAGATCGCGCCGACCGTGTTCTCCATCCGCCCCGGCTTCACCTGGAAGGAGAACTACCTGCTCAACGCCGCCGCCCTGGACAAGACCGCCCAGGCGAAGTCCCTGCTCACGGCCTACGAGACGAAGGCGAAGCAGCTCGGCACGGACATCGGCCCGAACAAGCCGACCATCTCGATGGTCCGCTACCTCCCGGGCAAGATCCGCCTCTACGCGAAGGACTCCTTCATCGGCACCATCCTTCAGGACGCCGGCCTGCCGCGGCCCGCGAACCAGCAGGTGAACGACCTCGCCGTCGAGGTCAGCCCGGAGAAGATCGACCAGGCCGACGGCGACTGGATCTTCACCGGCGTGTACGGCGACGCCAAGGCGACCAAGCGCGACACCGCCCAGGCCAACCCGCTCTGGAAGAACCTCAAGGCCGTCAAGGCCGGCCAGGCCAAGGACGTCCCGGACGAGACCTGGTACCTGGGCCTGGGCGTCACGGCCGCGAACAGCGTCCTCGACGACCTGCGGGCGGACCTGGTCAAGAAGTAGGGAGTGGTACGGGCGGGGCGCGGCACGGGCCGGGGCGCGGGCGCACGGCGTAACGGCCCCCCGCCCGTACGGGTTGTCCACAGCCGTACGGGGGTCCCCCGCCCCCGTTGTCCACAGGCCAGGACGGCGGGGTGCGGCGGGCAGGTAGCCTTTCCTCCGTGCCCCGTCTGTCTGAAGTCATCGCCGAGCTCGACGCCCTCTGGCCGCCCGAGCGGGCCGAGCAGTGGGACGCCGTCGGCACCGTCTGCGGCGATCCCGACGCCGAGGTCCGGCGTGTCCTCTTCGCTGTCGACCCCGTCCAGGAGATCGCCGACGAGGCGATCCGGCTCGGCGCGGACCTGCTGATCACCCACCACCCGCTCTATCTGCGCGGGACGACGACCGTCGCGGCCTCCCACTTCAAGGGCCGCGTCGTGCACACGCTGATCAAGCACGACATCGCCCTGCACGTGGCGCACACCAACGCGGACACCGCCGACCCCGGCGTCTCCGACGCCCTGGCCGGCGCGCTCGACCTGCGCGTCACCGGCCCGCTCGTCCCCGAGAACAACCTCGGCCGGATCTGCGAGCTGGACCGGCCGGAGACGCTCGCCGAGTTCGCCGCCCGCGCCGCGAAGCGGCTGCCCGCCACCGCGCAGGGCATCCGGGTGGCCGGCGACCCGGACATGACGCTGCGCCGCGTCGCCGTCAGCGGCGGCTCCGGCGACAGCCTCTTCGACGCCGTGCGGGCCGCCGGGGTGGACGCGTTCCTCACCGCCGACCTGCGCCACCACCCCGCCTCCGAGGCGACCCAGCACTCGCCCCTCGGGCTCGTCGACGCCGCCCACTGGGCCACCGAGTGGCCCTGGTGCGAGCAGGCCGCCGCCCAGCTCGACACGATCTCCGACCGTCACGGCTGGGACCTGCGCGTCCACGTCTCGAAGACGGTCACCGACCCCTGGTCCTCCCACCACACCTCTCCTGGAGCCCCCAACTGAACGCCGCGCCCGCCGACCAGATCCGACTCCTCGACGTCCAGGCCCTGGACGTGCGCCTCCAGCAGCTCGCGCACAAGCGCAAGTCGCTGCCCGAGCACGCCGAGATCGAGTCGCTGAACAAGGA
The DNA here is from genome assembly GCF_040635425.1 of Streptomyces laurentii. Classification (NCBI taxonomy): domain Bacteria; kingdom Bacillati; phylum Actinomycetota; class Actinomycetes; order Kitasatosporales; family Streptomycetaceae; genus Streptomyces; species Streptomyces laurentii. Next base: position 100,428 of record NZ_JBEYHT010000008.1, read on the forward strand.
CCTCACCCAGCTGCGCGACCTGCTCGTCGCCGCGCAGACCGAGGACAGCGACTGCGCCCGCGAGCAGACCAAGGCGGAGCAGGACGTCGACCAGGTGCGCCAGCGCGCCGCCCGCGACCAGCAGCGCCTCGACTCCGGTGCCGTCTCCTCCCCGAAGGACCTGGAGAGCCTGCAGCGCGAGATCGCCTCGCTGGCCCGCCGCCAGGGCGACCTGGAGGAGATCGTCCTGGAGGTCATGGAGCGCCGCGAGTCCGCCCAGGAGCGGGTCACCGAGCTGACCGGCCGTGTCTCCGCCGTCCAGGCCAAGGTCGACGACGCCACCACGCGCCGCGACGCCGCCCAGGGCGAGCTGGACACCGAGACCGCCTCCGTCACCAAGGAGCGCGAGCTGGTGGCCGGCTCCGTCCCGGCCGACCTGATGAAGCTGTACGAGCGGCTGCGCGCCCAGCAGGGCGGCGTCGGCGCGGCCCGCCTGTACCAGCGCCGCTGCGAGGGCTGCCACATCGAGTTCAACATCGCCGAGCTCAACGAGGTCCGGGCCGCCAAGACCGACGCCGTCGTGCGCTGCGAGAACTGCGGCCGGATCCTGGTCCGTACGTCCGAGTCCGGCCTGTAGTCGGCCGGAAGGAAAACGGGACTGCCCGCGATGACCATGCCGCGTGAGCTGATCGTGGAGGCGGACGGCGGATCCCGGGGCAACCCGGGGCCCGCCGGTTACGGTGCCGTCGTGCTGGACCCGGCGACGGGCGCGACGCTCGCGGAGCGCGCCGAGTTCATCGGCGTCGCGACCAACAACGTGGCCGAGTACAAGGGACTCGTGGCCGGGCTCCGGGCGGCGCTCGACCTGTTCCCGGACGCCGCCGTGCACGTCCGCATGGACTCCAAGCTGGTCGTCGAGCAGATGTCCGGGCGCTGGAAGATCAAGCACCCCGACATGAAGCCGCTGGCCGCCGAGGCCGGACGGATTTTCCCGCCCGGCCGGGTGCGGTACGAGTGGATCCCGCGCGAGCGCAACAAGCACGCGGACCGGCTCGCCAACGAGGCGATGGACGCGGGGCGGCGCGGCGAGCAGTGGAGCCCCGCCGCGTCGTCGGCCGTCTTCGACCGGCCCGCCGCCGACCTCACCGCCGATCTGGCCGCCGCCCGCAAGGCGGCGGGCGACGCGACGGCGGGCGCCGCCCGGGCCCGCGCGGCCCTGTCCGGCGCGACGGCGGCCACGACCGCCGGCCGGCCGGCCGCGGCCCCCGCCGACGACGGTCTGTTCACCCCCGACGAGGCCCTCGCGGCCCAGGCCCGCGCCTCGCTCGCGGCCGCCGCCACGGTGGACCGCACGACGGCGACGGGCGACTTCGAGGCCGAGGCCGCCCACCCCGAGACCCCCGCGGCCGCACCCGCCGCCGAGGCGTCCGGCGCCCGGGGCTGGGCCGGGCCGGACATGGGCGCGCCCGCCACCTTCGTGCTGCTGCGGCACGGGGAGACGGCGCTCACGCCCGAGAAGCGGTTCTCCGGCAGCGGCGGCGCCGACCCCGAGCTGTCGCCGGCCGGCCTGCGCCAGGCGGAGGCCGCGGCCGCCGCGCTCGCCGCGCGCGGCACCGTCCAGGAGATCGTCAGCTCGCCGCTCACCCGCTGTCTCCAGACCGCCCAGGCCGTCGCCACCCGCCTCGGCCTGGAGGTACGGGTCGACAACGGGCTGCGCGAGACCGACTTCGGCGCCTGGGAGGGGCTGACCTTCGCCGAGGTCCGCGAGCGCTATCCGGACGACCTCGACGCCTGGCTCGCCTCCTCGAAGGCCGAGCCCACCGGCGGCGGCGAGAGCTTCGCGACCGTCGCCCGCCGTGTCGCGGCCGCCCGGGACCGGCTGACCGCCGTGTACGCGGGTCGCACGGTCCTGCTCGTCACCCACGTGACCCCCGTCAAGACCCTGATCCGGCTCGCCCTCGGCGCCCCGCCCGAGTCCCTGTTCCGCATGGAGCTGTCCGCGGCCTCGTTCTCGGCCGTCGCCTACTACGCCGACGGCAACGCCTCCGTCCGCCTCCTGAACGACACCTCGCACCTGCGCTGACGCGGACCCGGGCCGGGCTGGGCCGGGTGGGGGCCGGACCGGACCAGGCCCGGCCGGGAATCCGCTGGACCCCGGCCCCGGGCCCGTACCAGCATCGGGGCATGAGCCGGCACTTCACCGACGACCACGCGGCCTTCCGGGCCGCCGTGCACGCGTACCTCGCCGCCGAGCCCGTACGGAACACGGCGATGCTCACCCTGCTCGACACGCCCGATCGGATCGCGGGCGCCCGCGGCTGGTGGACCGACCCGGCCGACGGGCGGGTGACGGGCGCCGTGCTGGTCTCCCCGGCCCGGGTGCCGCTGCTCGCCGCGATGCCCGGCGTGGCCGCGCGGGCGCTGGGCGCCGTGCTGCCCGGGGCCGCCGAGGTGACGGCCGTACGCGGCGAGTCCGGCACCGTCGAGGCGTTCGCGGGGGCGCTCGCCGAGGCCACCGGACGGTCGTGGACGCCCGAGCGCGGGATGCGGCTCTTCCGGCTCGGCACCCTCGTCCCGCCGCACCCCGCTCCGCCCGGCGCCGCCCGCCTCGCGGGCCCGGCCGACCTGCCGCTGGCGCTCGCCTGGACGCGGGAGTTCGCCCGCGCCGTCGGCGAGGACCCGGACACCGACTACACGGCCGCGATCGGGAGCCGGGTGACGGGCGGCCGGCTCCGGCTGTGGGAGGCGGCCGGCGAACCCGTCGCGATGGCGAGCGTCTCACCGGTCCTGTCCGGCCAGGCCCGGGTCTCCCTCGTCTACACCCCGCCCGCCCACCGGGGCCACGGCTACGCCGGCGCCGTCACCAGCGCGGCGAGCCGGGCCGCCCTCGACGCGGGCGCCGCGCACGTGCTGCTCTTCACCGACCTCGCCAACCCGACGAGCAACGCCCTCTACCAGCGGCTCGGCTACCGCCCGGTCACCGACCACTCCGCCGTCGTGTTCAGCTGACGGACGCGCTGCCGTGTCAGGGACGGGCCAGGGCCGCCGCCTCGCGCGCCAGCGCCTCGACCCGCGCCCAGTCGCGGGCGGCGAGCGCGTCGGCCGGCAGCATCCACGTACCGCCGACGCAGGCGACGTTCGGCAGCGCCAGATACGCGGGCGCCGAGGCGAGCGAGACCCCGCCGGTCGGACAGAACCGGGCCTGGGGGAGCGGGCCCGCGAGCGACTTCAGATACGGGGCGCCGCCCGCCGCCTCGGCCGGGAAGAACTTCAGGTCCGTCACCCCGCGTTCGAGCAGCGCCAGCACCTCCGACGCCGTCGACACGCCCGGCAGGAACGGCACGTCCGAGGCGCGCATCGCGTCGATCAGCCCCTCCGTCCAGCCGGGGCTGACGAGGAACCGCGCGCCCGCGCCCGCCGCGTTCGCGACGGCCGCCGCCGAGACGACCGTGCCCGCGCCGACGACGGCCTCCGGGACGGCGTTCGAGATCGCCCGGATCGCGTCGAGCGCGGCCGGGGTCCGCAGGGTCACCTCGATCAGCGGCAGCCCGCCCGCGACCAGGGCACGGGCCAGCGGTACGGCGTCGTCGGCGTCGTCGATCACCACGACGGGGACGACAAGGGCGGCGGGGGCAAGGTCGAGCACGCTCGTCATGCGCCCATCCTGGCGAGGACGAGTGGGCTGTGCAACGAACGTTGCACATCCTGCAACACCCCCTAGGGAGAGGTCAGTGGATCTCGTCCACCAGGACGTCCAGGGCCCCGGTCTTGCCGCCGTCCTCCACCACGTACCCGAGGTCCCGCAGCGCCTCCGTCAGCTCCGCCGGACCCGCCGGCTCCGCGCCCGCCTCCAGCAGGGCCCGTACGATCCGGCCCTTCGTCGCCTTGTTGAAGTGGCTGACCACCTTGCGCGTCGGCGCGTGCAGCACCCGCACCGTCGCCGTCCGCGCCGCGACCTCGCCCTTCGGCTTCCATGCCGTCGCGTACGCCGACGACCGCAGGTCCAGGACCAGTCCCTCGCCCGCCGCCTCCGGCAGCACGCCGGCCATCGCGCCGCGCCAGTGCGCGCCCAGCGCCCCGAGCCCCGGCAGCTTCACGCCCATGGAGCAGCGGTACGAGGGGATCGCGTCGGTGACCCGGACCGCGCCCCACAGTCCGGAGAAGACGAGCAGCGAACGGCCCGCGCGCTCCCGCGCCGCCGCGTCGAGCGTGGCCAGGCCGAGCGCGTCGTACAGCACCCCGGTGTAGATCTCCCCGGCGGGCCGCGCCCCGGCCGTGCGCAGCTCGGTGTTCTTCGCGACCTCGCCGCGCAGCCCCTCGCTCAGACCCAGCACCGTGCGCGCCTTCTCCTCGTCGGCGAGGCAGAGCTCCACCAGCTCGTCGAGGACGGCGGCCCGCGCCTCGGTGAGCCCCGGCAGCGCCAGCGACTCCAGCTTCAGCGGCGCCCCGTGCCCCGAGGCGGCCTTGCCTTCGGAGGGCGGCAGCAGGACGAGCACGGTGGTTCTCCTTCGTACGGACGGGATGGGGCGGCCGGCCCCGGGGCCCAGCCTACGAGGTACGGCGCCGGCGCCCATTCGAAAGGTTTCGCGCGCTCCCGGTGCCGGAGGGAGAAGTCCGACGACCCTGGCCGCGCCGACGGCTCGCTGAAGCGGCACATGAGCTGTGGCGATCCAGCCCGCGATCTCATTTCGGGCATTCGAAAGTTTCGTTTCAGTTGCCGAAAGTATTGACATCGAGTGAGGAGGGCCGCATATTCCTCGTCTGGCGGATCCCGCCACCGCATCCGGATGTCCTTCGCCCCGTGTACGAGGAGGAAGCACCGCCATGCAACGCACCAGATCCGACGGACCCGGCACACTCGGCCGGGGCGTCTGCGCCCTCGTCCTCGCCCTCCTGACGGCGTTCCTGCTGCCCGCCACCGCCCGCGCGGACACCGTCGTCAACACCAACCAGACCGGCACCGACAACGGCTACTACTACTCGTTCTGGACCGACACCCAGGGCTCCGTGTCCATGACCATGGGCGGCGGCGGCCAGTACAGCACCCAGTGGAGCGACACCGGCAACTTCGTGGCCGGCAAGGGCTGGTCCACCGGCGGCCGCAAGGCGGTGACCTACTCGGGCACCTTCAACACCTCCGGCAACGCCTACCTGGCGCTCTACGGCTGGTCCACCAACCCGCTCGTCGAGTACTACATCGTCGACAACTGGGGCTCGTACCGGCCCACCGGCACCTTCAAGGGCACGGTCACCTCGGACGGCGGGACGTACGACATCTACAAGACGACCCGCTACAACGCCCCGTCGATCGAGGGCGTCAAGACCTTCGACCAGTACTGGAGCGTGCGCCAGTCGAAGCGGACCGGCGGCACCATCACCACCGGCAACCACTTCGACGCCTGGTCCAACGCGGGGATGAAGCTCGGCACCATGAACTACATGATCATGGCGACCGAGGGCTACCAGAGCAGCGGCAGCTCCAACATCACCGTCGGCGGCACCGACGGCGGCGGTGGTGGTGGCGGCGGCGGTACGAGCTGTTCGGCGACGCTCTCGGCCGGGGACTCGTGGAGCGACCGCTACAACCTGAACGTCGCGGTGAGCGGTTCGAGCACCTGGACCGTCACGGCCAACGTGCCGTCCCCGGCGAAGGTCCTCGCCACCTGGAACGTCACCGCCTCCTACCCGAGCAGCCAGACCCTGGTGGCGAAACCCAACGGCAACGGCAACAACTGGGGCATGACGATCCAGCACAACGGCAACCAGACCTGGCCCACGGTCTCGTGCGGCGCGTCCTGATCACGTAGCGCGCTCCGTACCCATGGACGCCGGCTCCACCCCCGTACGGCGGTACGGGTGGCGGAGCCGGTTCGCGCATTCCTGGTGCCGTCAGTCGACCTCGACGGACGCGTGCAGCCGCCGCCGGTGGTCCAGCTCCCGCACCGGACCGGTCAGGGTCACCCGGGTGGTGAGCAGCGGCCGGGTGCTGGACGCGCCGAACCGCAGCTCCAGCTCGCCCGGCTCCACGATCCGCGTCCCCTCCCGGCCGGTGAACGAGGCGAGATCCGCCGGGACGGTCACCCGGATCCGCCGGCTCTCCCCGGGCTCCAGACCGTCGACCCGCGCGTAGGCGATCAGCCGCTGGACGGGCTGGACCACGGAGGCCACGGGATCGTGCAGATACAGCTGGACGACCTCGGTGCCGGCCCGCTCGCCGGTGTTGGCGACGGTGAGGGCGAGCGCGAACGCGCCGTCCGTGGCCGCCTCGGTGTCCTCGACCGTGAGGTCGCTCCAGGCGAACGTGGTGTACGTCAGGCCGTGCCCGAAACCGAACGCCGGGGTCGGGTCGATGGTGGAGACCTCGCCCGCGTGGCCGAGCCGGGCGGCGAGATACGTGGACGGCTGGGCGCCCGCCCGGCGCGGCACGCTCACCGGCAGCCGGCCGCTCGGGGCGGTCCGCCCGCTGAGGACGGCGGCCAGCGCGGCGGTCCCCGCCTCGCCCGGGAAGAAGGACTGCACGACGGCCGCGGACTCGTCGGCGGCGCGCCCGAGCGCGTACGGCCGGCCGGCCAGCAGGACCGTCACCACCGGCGTACCGGCATCGAGCAGCGCGTCCAGCAACATCCCCTGAGCCCCAGGGAGTTCAAGGGACTCCGCGTCGCAGCCCTCGCCGCTGGTGCCGCGTCCGAAGAGCCCGGCCCGGTCGCCGATGGCCGCCACGACGACGTCCGCGCCGCGAGCGAGCGCCACGGCCTCGGCGAAGCCCTCGGTGGCGTGGTCGTCGACCCCGGTGCCGGGCGCGACGACGATCTCGACGTCCGGGAACTCGGCCCTCAACGCCTCGGCCAGCGTGGGCAGTTCGATGCCGAGCGGCATGTCGGGGTGCTGTCCGCCGACGTGGACGGGGAACGAGTAGCAGCCGAGGACGGCGGTGGGCGCCTCGGCGGTGGGCCCGATCAGCGCGATCCGGCGCACCGTGTGGGACCCGGGAGCGAGCGGCAGGACGCCGTCGTTCCGCAGCAGCACGATCGCCCGCTCCGCGACCCGCCCGGCCAATTCCCGGTTGGCGGCCGGGTCCAGGTCCACCATCCCTCGTACGGCATCGGGCCCGGCCGTCGCGCCGGCCTCGCGCAGCACCGCCGGGACGGGGCTCCAGTCGGCGTCGAGCAGCCCCAGTTCGGCCTTCTGCGTGAGGACCCGCCGGACCGCGCGGTCCACCAGCTTCTCGGGGACGCGCCCGTCCCGGACCGCGTCGAGGAGCGGGGTGCCGAAGGTCTTGACCGTGGGCAGTTCCACGTCGACCCCGGCGGCGAGCGCGAGCCCGGCCGCCTCGCCGTCCGAACCGGCCACCCCGTGCAGGGTGTTGAGGAACGCGATGCCGAAGTAGTCGGCCACCACCGTGCCGCCGAAGCCCCAGGTGTCCCGGAGCAGTCCGGTGAGCAGCCGCTCGTCCGCGGCCGACGGGATGCCGTCGGTGTCGGTGTACGCGTGCATCACCGCCCGCACCCCGCTCTCCCGCACCGCCATCTCGAACGGCGGCAGGATCACGTCCGCCCGCTCCCGGGCGCCCATGCCGACCGGGGCGAGGTTGCGGCCCGCCCGGGAGGCGGAGTACCCGGCGAAGTGCTTGAGGGTGGCGACGATCCCGGCGGACTCCAGCCCCCGCACGTACGCGGTGGCGATCGTCCCGACGAGGTACGGGTCCTCGCCGATGGTCTCCTCGACCCGCCCCCAGCGCGCGTCGCGGACGACGTCGAGGACGGGCGCGAGCCCCTGGTGCACGCCGACCGCCCGCAGGTCGCGGCCGATGGCCGCGGCCATCTCCCGTACCAGCGCGGGATCGAAGGTGGCGCCCCAGGACAGCGGGACGGGATACGCGGTGGCGCCCCAGGCGGCGAAGCCCGCGAGGCACTCCTCGTGGGCGATGGCCGGGATGCCGAACCGGTTCGCGGCGGCGATCCGCGCCTGCGTCCGCATCAGGGACAGGGCGCCGAGCGCGGGGTCGACGGGCACGGTGCCGAAGGGCCGGGTGAGCTGGCCGAGACCGGCCGGCAGCAGCGCGGCGAGGTCGACGGCCGCCTCCATGTCGTGCTGGTGCGGGGCGACTTCGGTGCCCTCGGCGGAGGCGCCGACCCACACGCCGTACAGCTGGGCGGTCTTCTCCTCCAGCGTCATCGCGCGCAGCAGTGCCTCGGCGCGGTCCGCCGCGCTCAGCGTGCGATCCCGCCAGGCGGGCAGCGGGTGGGAAGAGGACGGGGACAGGGGTTGGGAAGGGGACGGGGGCAGGGGCAGGGGTTGGGGGTGGCCGGTGGCGGCCAGGTCGTCGGTCATTTCCCTCCGACTCCCATCAGACCCTGGACCAGGGCCCGTCGGGCGAACAGGTAGACGAGCAGGACGGGGAGCATGGACAGGACGACGGCGGCGAGGAGGGCGGGGATGTCGACGCCGTGCTCCGTCTGGAAGTCGTACAGGCCCATGGTGACGACCTTGTTCTCCGCGGACTGGGTGAGGACGAGCGGGAACAGGAAGCCGTTCCACGCCTGGAGCGAGGAGAACACCACGATGGTGGACAGGCCGCTCTTGGACAGCGGCAGGACCAGCTGGTGGAAGATCCGCCAGGGGGAGGCTCCGTCGAGGGTCATCGCCTCGTAGAGCTCGGGGGAGACGTCCCGCATGACGCCGGTCAGGATGAGGGCGCTGACCGGCATGGAGAACGCGGCCGTCGGCAGCACGATGCCGATGAGGCTGTCGTACAGGCCGGCCTGGTCGATCAGGTAGAAGACGGGCACGATCACGGCCTGGGAGGGGACCGCGAGGCCGAGCAGGAACATCCGGAAGACCCGGCCGGTGGCCTTGCCGTCGTTGCGGACGATGGCGTAGGCGAGCGGCGGCACCAGCACGACGACGATGCCGACGACGCACACCGTGACGATCACGGTGTTGAGGAAGTACTGGCCGAAGCCCTCGCTCAGGTCGTTGACGTAATTGTCGAGGGTGAAGCGCTCGGGGAACGAGAGCGGACCGTTCCCGGCGTAGTCGGCGCGGGTCTGGAAGGTGGCGACCAGCATCACGTACAGCGGCAGGCCGACCACGAACAGCCAGACCAACGAGCCGAAGCCGGCGAGGTAGTTGGGGCGGGCCCGCATCACACGCCCTCCATGGTGCTGCGCATCTTGTCGTAACCGGTCAGGCGGACCATGACGAGCGAGACGAGAGTGGCGACGAGGACGAGGAGCAGGGCGATGGCGGACGCGGCTCCGAAGTCGAAGCTCTTGAAGCCCTTTTGGTACATGTAGTAGGCGCTGTTCGTGGTGTCGGTGCCGGGGCCGCCCTGGGTGAGGATCAGCACGGTGTCGAAGGTGGTCAGCCCGCCGACCACCATGAGGATCATCGACGTGACGATGCTGTTGCGCAGCTGCGGCAGGGTGATGTGGAAGAACTGGCGGACCGTGCCCGCGCCGTCGATCTGCGCGGCCTGGTAGAGGACCCGCGGGACGGCGCGGGCGGCCCCCTGGTAGATCAGCGTGTGCAGCGGGGTGAACTGCCAGGTGCTCACGAAGACGAGGACGCCGATGGCGCCCGCCCGCACACCCAGCAGATTGCCGTCGCCGAACAGCCACGTCGCCTGCGACGGCACGCCGAAGTTGGGGTCGAGCACGGCGCGCCACAGGACCGAGACCGCGGTGATCGACAGCAGGAGCGGGACGAAGTAGATCGCGGACAGGACGGCCCGGTTGCGCTGGTGCCCCGCGGCCCAGACCCCGAGCAGGATGCTGATCGGGGTCTGGACGACGACGCCGAGGACGGTGAGCAGCAGACTCAGCCAGAGGCTGTTCACCATCACGGGGTCGTCGAGGAGCTTGTCCCAGTTCTCCAGGCCGGCGAACCGCGGGGAGCCGATGCCGTTCCAGCGGGTGAAGGACAGGACGACGACCAGGAGCAGCGGGACGAGGGCGAACAGGCCGAAGAAGACGGCCGCGGGGACCGCCCAGGCGAAGCCCGGACGGCCGACCGTGGAGGAGGAGGTCATGTCAGGCGCCTCGAAGGTCAGGCCGCGGGCAGGCTCTGCATGGCGGCGATGAAGGCGTCCGCGTCCGACTGGCCGTTGAAGAACTGCTGGACGGCCGTGTAGATCGTGGTGGCCGCGGCGGGCGGGTACGCCTGGTCCCAGGAGAGCTGGAAGGCGGGGGCCTTCGCCACCAGGTCGTACTGGTACTTCGAGTACTCGGGGTTGTCCGAGTCGCCGAGGAACATCGCGGTGTTGGTGGTGGTCGGCAGGTTGCCGATGCCGAGCTGCGCCTTGACGAAGTCGTCCGAGTACATGAGCTTCAGGAACGCGGCGACGGCGTCCGGGTGCTTGGTGCTCTTCAGGACCGAGTAGTAGTTGTTCGTGTTGCCGGCGAGGTTGGCCGGGTCGCCCTTGCCGCCGGTGACTGTCGGGAAGGTGCCGTAGCCGAGGTCGCTCTTCACGAAGTCCGGGTGGGCGTCCTTGAGCGTGGAGTACTCCCAGGAGCCCATGAGCTCGAAGGCGGCCTTGCCGGTGGCGAGGAGGGCGGGGGAGCCGCCGTCGGTGAACTTCACCGAGTCGTAGTTCGTGCCGAAGGCGCCGGCGTCGACCAGCTCCCTGAGCATGCCGAGGGCCTTCTTGCTGTCGGGGCTCGCCCAGGCGTTCTTGTCGCCGCCCGCGGCCTTCGCGAAGAGTTCGGGCCCGGCCACCCGGTCGTAGAGGTACTGGAACCACATCTGGGTGGGCCACTTGTCGCCACCGCCGAGGGCGATGGGGGTGACGCCCTTGGACTTGAGCGTCTTGACGGTGGTCAGCAGCTCGTCCCAGGTGCGCGGCACGGAGACGCCGGCGTCCTTGAGGACCTTCTTGTTGTGGAACATCAGGACGGGCTGGGTGCCGCGCATGGGGATGCCGTACGGCTTGCCGTCGACGACCGCGGTGTTGAAGACGGACGGGAGGAAGTCCGACTTCAGGCGGGGGTCCTTCTCGATGAAGCCGTCGAGCGGCATCAGCAGCCCCGCGTCGACGTAGGGCTTGATGCTGCCGCCGCCCCAGTTGAAGAACACGTCCGGCGCCTGCTTGCCGCTGATGACGGTCTGCAGCTTGGTCTGGTAGTCGGCACCGGGGATGGTGTCGAGGACCGCCTTGACGTCGGACGTCTTGTTGAACGTGTCGACCAGCTGCTTCTCGACCTTGTTGGTGGCATCGCCGTAGACCAGGATGTGGATTTTGTCCTGCTCCTTCCCGGCCGACGCTCCGGAACCGCCGCAGGCCGCCAGGGACAGGGTCATGGCCAGGGCCGCCCCGCCGACGACCGTGGTTCTCAGGAGCCGTGTGTGACGCTGCATCGCCCGCCTCACTTCTCGAAAGTGTTTCGCCTCAGGTAGCGAAATTTCATGTGGCCGGACGCTATGGTCGGGCCGGTGAGCGGGTCAACCCTTCGGTGACGCGTTATCAAAGCGTGACTATGTAGGGGAGTTGGGTGGTGCTTTATGCTGCTCGGCATGCGAGATGGCGAGGTGAACCGGCGAATCACGCTGGCGGAAGTGGCGCAGCAGGCCGGGGTGTCGCTTTCGACAGTTTCGAAAGTCCTGAACGGCCGGCAGGACGTGTCACCGGCCACGCGCGGCAAGGTCGAGCGGCTCCTGGAGACGCACTCGTACCGGCGCACCACCCGGGCCGCCCGCGAGGCGCCGCTGATCGAACTCGTCTTCCACGAGCTGGACAGCGTCTGGTCGATGGAGCTCATCCGGGGCGTCGAGAACCTCGCCAAGGCCCATCAGGCGAGCGTGGTGCTGACCGAGAGCGGGACCCGGCACGCCCCGGCGGCGGACTGGATCGAAGGCGTGCTGCAGCGCCGGCCGATCGGAGTGATCCTGGTCTTCTCCTCGCTCCCGGACGTCGTGAAACGGCAGCTCGGCGCGCGGTCGATCCCCTTCGTGATCATCGACCCGGCGGGGGACCCGGAACCGGACGTGCCGTCCGTCGGGTCCGCGAACTGGTCCGGCGGTGTCGCCGCCACCCGCCACCTCATCGACCTCGGCCACCGGCGCATCGGGATCGTCACCGGACCCGAGGACGTGCTCTGCTCCCTCGCCCGGCTCGACGGCTACCGCTCCGCCATGAACATGGCCGGGCTCGATCACGACGCCTCCCTCGTACGGTTCGGCGACTTCCACGTCGAAGGCGGCTACGAGCGGGCCGTGGAACTCCTCCGGCTGCCCGACCGGCCCACCGCGATCTTCGCCGGCAGCGACCTCCAGGCGCTCGGTGTCATGGAGGCGGCCCGGGTCTGCGGGCTGCGGGTGCCCGAGGACCTGTCCGTCGTCGGCTACGACGACGTGATGATCGCCCGCTGGTCGAGCCCGGGGCTCACCACCGTCCACCAGCCGCTGCGCGAGATGGGCGAGGAGGCGGTGCAGATGCTGCTCCGGCTCCGGGCCGGCGAGCCCTCGGTGACCCGCATGGAACTGGCGACCAGCCTCGTCGTCCGCAAGAGCACCGCCCCGCCGCCGGACCGCACCGTCCCGCTCGCGCCGCCGCCGGCCCACAGCACGCTGTGAGCGGCGGGGACGGGGGCATGGCCGGGGGTACGGGGTCGGGTACGGGTCCGCGCCCGGACGCGGTGAGCCGTACGGCAGCCGTCCCGGCCCCGGTCGCGGCCCCGGCCCCGTCCTCCACCCCCTCCCGCCGACATGCCGCGCCTCCGCCCCCGCCCTACTCTCGGTTCATGCCCCGCCGCCACATCCATGTGACCGGAGCGGCCGACGCCCCGCTCCGGGCGGCGCTGCGCGCGCTCCGCGGCGAACTGGGCGTCCCCGACGCCTTCCCCGCCGACGTCCAGGCGGAGGCGGAAGCGGCGGCCAAGGCACCCCGGCTGCCCGGCGAGGACGCCACCGACCTGCCGCTCTTCACCATCGACCCGCCCGGCTCCACCGACCTCGACCAGGCCATGCACCTGGCCCGCCGGTCCGGCGGCGGCTACCGCGTCCACTACGCCATCGCCGACATCGCCGCCTTCGTCACCCCCGGCGGCGCCCTCGACGCCGAGGCCCAGCGGCGCGTCCTCACCCTCTACTTCCCCGACGGCAAGGTGCCCCTCCACCCCACTGTCCTCTCCGAGGGCGCCGCCAGCCTCCTCCCCGGCGAACCCCGCCCCGCCCTGCTCTGGCGCATCGACCTCGACGCCGACGGTCGCCGGGTCGCCACCGACGTCCGCCGCGCCCTCGTCCGCAGCGCCGCCCGGCTCGACTACGCCGAGGCGCAGCGCCGTATCGACACCGGTACCGCGCCCGAGTCCCTGGCCCTGCTCCGCGAGATCGGCTCGCTGCGCGCGCTCCTGGAGACCGAACGCGGCGGGATCTCCCTCGACGTCCCTGAACAGGAGATCGTCGAGCACGGCCACACGTACACCCTCGCCTACCGCGCCCCGCTGCCCGCCGACGGCTGGAACGCCCAGATCTCCCTCCTCACCGGCATGGCCGCCGCCGACCTCATGACCGCCGCCGGCACCGGCATCCTGCGCACCCTGCCCACCGCCCCGATCGGCGCCGTCGCCCGGCTGCGCCGCTCCGCGCACGCGCTCGGCGTCGACTGGCCGCACCACGTCCCGTACGCGGACGTCGTCCGCGCCCTCGACCCCGCCGACCCGCGCCACGCCGCCTTCCTCCAGGAGTGCACCACCCTGCTGCGCGGCGCCGGCTACACCGTCTTCACCGACGGCGCCGTGCCCACGCCCGCCGTGCACGCGGCCGTCGCCGACGAGTACACGCACTGCACCGCGCCACTGCGCCGGCTCGTCGACCGGTACGCGGGCGAGCTGTGCGTGGCAGCCGTCGCCGGGCAGGAACCGCCCGAGTGGGTCCGCGCCGCGCTGCCCGGCCTGCCCGCCCGCATGGCGTCCGGCGCACGCCGCGCCGGCGCCGTCGAACGCGAGAGCGTCGACATCGTCGAGGCCGCGCTGCTCAGCGGACGGATCGGGGAACTCTTCGACGCGTACGTGATCGACGTCAAGGAGAACCGGCCCGCCGTCGGCACCGTCCACCTCGACATGCCCGCCGTCGTCGCCCGCATCGAGGGCGGCGACCGGCCGCTGCCGCTGGGGGAGTGGCTGCGGGTCAGGCTGACGCAGGCGGACCCGGGACGGGCGAAGGTGCTGTTCGCGCCCGCGTGACCGTCTCCGCGAGCGCCTGGCCGAGTGCCTGTCCGAGAGCGCGGTGGAGCGCGGCGGAGTCGTCGGCGTGCAGGCGCACGAGCCGTACGGGACGGGGCGCGCCGAACAGCCGGGGCACGTCGACCGGCCCGGTCAGCTCCAGCGTGAGCGAGGTCCGCGAGCCGACGGGCAGGTTCAGCTCGCCGTCGGCCTTCTCGTGCGAGAACAGCGACTCACGCCGTACGGAAGCGATCCGCTCCAGCGGAATCCGTACGTCCACGTGGCCCGCCTGCCGCACCCGCAGCGCCCCGCCGTCCAGTACGTGCGGACGGGTCACGGAGGCCGCGTGCAGACCGAGCACGAACACCACCGTGTACACGTCGAGGACGAGGAAGACGGCGTGCACGACGGGCAGGCCCACCAGCAGATACGCCATGCCGGCGGTCTCGACCACGCAGACGAAGGCGAGGCCGTACATCATCGCCGCCTGATCCCGCGCGTACGGGAACGCCCGCGCGCCCTCGCCCCCGACCCCGTGCGGCCGCCGCGCGACCCACCGGCCGAGGCTCGCGAGCAGCCGCAGCTCGTGCCCGGCCAGCCGCAGCACCGGCTCGGGCACGGTCGCGCGCACGGCGTCCCGCGCGGACCCGTCGCGCCGCCACCGCCGCAGGAACCCGACCAGATGCTCGCCCAGGACCAGGCCCACGGCCGCCTCGGCGGCGACGAGAACGGGCACCGGGACCCGTACCCCGGCCACCAGACAGACCACCAGGGCCAGCTCGCCGGGCAGGACGGCGCAGGCGACGTACGCCCCGTACCGCTTCACGCCGCACGCTCCGCGGCGAGCCGCAGCGCCTGCCGTACGGCGGCGGCCTGGGCGGGCGCGAGATCCGCGAACAGCACGTCCGCGAACCCGTCGCCCGGCACCTCCACCGCCATCCCCGCCGGAATGATCCCGGCGAGGGCCTCGGCCGTCTCGGCGACCCGGGGGTCGTCGGGCGCGGCGTCGGCGAGCGCGTCGAGCCGGGCGTACAGCGCGGCGGCGGCGTCGCCGGCGGTGGCCCGCAGCAGCTCCACCATCCGGGCCCGCTCCGCCTCCGGCACCATGGTGTCGAGCAGGGTCAGCATCTCCCGGTCCCAGGCCGCCGTCGGCGACCCGGCCGCCACTCCGGGATGTCCCAGCTCGCCCAGCTCCGTCAGCCACTCGGCCAGCTCCGGCGACACCGGCCCGTCCGCCGGCAGCCGCCCCGCCCGCGCCTGTGCGAGCAGCTCCGCGAGCCGCGCCCGCCGCTCCCGGACCACCCGCTCCTGCCGCGCCAGGTCCGCGTCCAGTTCCTCCAGCACGTCCACCAGCTCCCGCCCCTCGTCGCCCGCCAGCACGTCCCCGACCTCGTCGAGCCCGAGCCCCAGCTCCGCCAGCCGCCGTATCCGCGCGAGCAGCACGGCGTCCCGTATCCCGTACTCCCGGTACCCGTTCGCCCGCCGTCCCGGCTCGGGCAGCAGCCCCAGCCGGTGGTAATGCCGCACGGCCCGCGGGGTCACCCCGACGAGCGCGGCGATCTCGCCGATCCGCATGCCCTCAGTAGAAACGCTGACGCTGCGACAAGGTCAAGCACCTTCCGCGCCCGCCCCGCGCACGATCGAGGAAACGACAGCCGATCCCGGGGAGGACGGGTGCCCCGGTGCCCGACGATCACAGCATGACTGCCACGCCGCACGAACCACTGACACCGGCGGACATCCTGCTGGAGGGCTTTCTGGCGCTGAAGACGCCGGAGGGCTTCCGGGCGGAGCTGATCGAAGACGAGATCGTCGTGACGCCGCCGCCGGACGGGGACCATGAGCTGTACATCAGCCGTGTCGTGAATCAGGTGATCCGACACACGCAGATTGTCATGGGCGTCTCGGGCAACAAGGGTTTGACGCTGAATGGAGTGGCCGGCGCGCCAAGAGACCGAGTTATTCCCGACGTCACTTTCGCCCCTCTGGAGCGTGACCTCTTCCGTGGCGCCGACTCATGGATGCCGTGCGACGGAGTCGCCATGCTCCTTGAGGTCACCTCCACCCGAGCGTGCGGAGACCGCGACGTCAAGCGTCGCTGCTACGCCCGTGGAGGCATCCCTCTCTACCTCCTGGTTGACCGGGGCGACTCCACGGTCACGCTGTTCGCCGAGCCGGAGAGCCGCGACTACCAGGCGCATCGGAAGGTCTCCTTCGGCAAGCCCCTCTCCCTCCCCGCCCCCTTCGGCCTCGACCTCGAGACCACCGACTTCCTGTGAAGCGCGCCCGCGGCGCCAGGTAGCATGGTCGACACGGCAGACGAGCCGGGCGGGCGGCCGCGTGGGGATCCTCGGATCCTCCCGAGGAACGTCCGGGCTCCACAGGGCAGGGTGGTGGCTAACGGCCACCCGGGGTGACCCGCGGGACAGTGCCACAGAAAGCAGACCGCCGGGGACCTCGGTCCTCGGTAAGGGTGAAACGGTGGTGTAAGAGACCACCAGCGCCTGAGGTGACTCAGGCGGCTAGGTAAACCCCACCTGGAGCAAGGTCAAAAGGGGACACTCCGGTGTCCCTGCGCGGACGATCGAGGGCTGCCCGCCCGAGTTCGCGGGTAGACCGCACGAGGCCGGCGGCAACGCCGGCCCTAGATGGATGGCCGTCACCCCGACGACCGCGAGGTCCCGGGGTACAGAACCCGGCGTACAGCCCGACTCGTCTGCCCCTCAGGCCTCTGAGCTGCGATATCGCAGGCCAGGGGCCTTTTCTCGTGGAGTCGCGGGCGTAGCCCCCGCCCCGTTTCGTACCGGTCCAAACCGAACCTCGCCGCTACGAAGGTTGCCGTGAAGGTGGCCACGCTGGGCGGCTTGGCGTGGGGGTCAGCTGAGCCGAGGAGGCCCTCCGTGTCATGTGTTCGCGTCTCGATGTCTCCCGTTGCCATCCCGGGGCCGGTGGAATTCTGCTCGTCAAGCCAGGCTTGAATGCCGCCAGGGTTCTGCGCGGGCGCGTCGAACGGGATGATCGAAACAGGGGACGATGTGGCCGGCAGAGCCACCGTGTCAGCGAGGAGTACGGCCACTGAGGGTTCAAGCTCCTCGATCTTGGTCAGGAGTCGCTCAGGGCAGTCAGGGCAGTCAGGGCGGCCAGAGCGTAGCGAGTGTCGCGGGCGAGTCATCGGGGCGTCGGAGGCTTCCGATGTCTGCCGGTCCCGGGGCCGAGCTTCGGTGACGCCTCAGCAGTGGCGGCAGCCTCGGTGTGGGGAAACAGGACGCGCCGTGCTTCCACGAGGTTCGCCGCGAAGCCGTGCGGCTCCCACAGATGGCCGTTCCACCGCTGGATCGCACGGGGCGCATCGGGGTTCAGATGCGATGCCCTCGGGCCGTCGCCGGTCACGAGAGGGACGGCGCGGAGCTGCCCGATCCGCGCGTCGCGACGCTCGGCCCATTGGGAGAGCGGTTCGTCGTCCATGTCCGGAGCGTAGTGGGTCAGGCGATCCGGTGCTCCCAGCGTAGGGAGGGGGCCTGGTCGATCCAGTACCGGTGGGACGCGGGCGTCACATGGAGCCGTACGGAGTCGGTCTCCGGCGCCCCGGCGTCCTGCCAGGCGACGAGCGAACGTTCCACGTCGTCCCACAGGCCCACCGGGCCGCCTTGGCGGACGGTCCAGCTTTCGCCGTCGGCGAGGAACTCGGCGAACGACTCCTTCTCCGGATCGAACAGGTACCTCAAAGGCGAGCCGTCACCGCCCGTCGCGCGGACGAACTGAGCGCCGGGCGCCGCCAACTGCGCGAGGAAGGCGGGCATCCACTCCTCCAGGACCAGAGGGGACACCTGGGTGCGCCGCTCACTGTCCGCGTACGCGGTCCGTGCGGAGAGATCGCCGGCCACGTGAGCCACCGCCTGGGCCCGTGCCTGTATGAAGGAGGAGCGCCCGATGATCGAGCCCTCGGCGGTGCCGTCATCGCCGACGGTCAGTTTCGCGAGGCCGGTTCCCCACGGCCACGAGCCGACTGTGCCGAGGACAACGCCTCCGGGTCTCGTCTGCCTGATCCACGCGTACGGGATGCGGCGGACCGCGCAAGTGGCGATGACCCGGTCGTACGGCGCCCGGTACGGGTGGCCGAGGAGCCCGTCGCCCGTCACCGTCCACGTCGAGAAGCCGGCGGCTTCGAGAGCGGCATCGGCGCGTGCGGCCACCTGTGCGTCGACCTCGACCGTGGCGACGTTGTCCTCGCCGAGGTAGTGGCACATCAAGGCTGTGGAGTAGCCGGTGCCTGTGCCGATTTCCAGGACTCGGTGGCCCGTAGCGAGGTCCAAGGCCTCGATCATGCCGACGACGGTGGCCGGGGCGGTCGACGAGGACGTGGGCACGCCCACGACGGGTTCGCCGGCCTGGTCGGCGGTGAGGTGGCCGTCGAGCTGGGTGGTGAGAGTGTCGACACCGTATGCGATCCTCAGCCACTCGTCCGGGGCCGTGTCGGCGGCGGTGACGGGCCGCCAGGTCCGCCCCTCGTCCAGGAAGACTCCCGGGCGGAGGAACCGCTCGCGGGAGACGGTCTCGACGGCCGCACGCAGCCAAGGGGACTTCAGGACGCCTTCGTTCATGAGCACGGTCGCCATGCGGCGTCGCTCGGATGCCGGGTCGGTCATCGGCGGTCTCCTTGTGCGAGTAGGTCGGCGAAGGCGGAGGACATCGGGAGGCCGGTCTCGGTCTCCAGCCACCCCCACTGTCCGTTGGGGTTCAGTTCCAGCCACCAGTAGTCCCCCGCGCGATCGACCGCGAGGTCGAAGCTTCCCGATACCAGATCCAGTCGGTTCAGGTAGGCGCGCAGTGCCTGACCCAACCGGTCGGGTAGATGCTCCATGGTGTAAGCCAGGGCGCTGTAGTCCTTGCGCCAGTCCAGGAGATCGGAGTCGATACGTACGGCGAACGTATGCCGACCTACGAGCAGTACGCGAACATCGGCGACCTTGTCCACGCGGGCCTGGAACAGATGAGGCGCGACCCGAACGCTGTCGTCGATTTCGTCCGGGGTGACGGGGGCAGCCCATCCCGTCACTGGCACGCCATCACGCGTGTAGGGGGTCCATCGCAGTGTCTTGAAGATCGCCTGCCCCTGACCGTGGACGAACTCGCGGGCCTCGTCCGGGTCGTTGGTGACAAGGGTGGGCGGGATGGTGAAGCCGAGCTGCTGGGCGAGAACGAGCTGAGCGGGTTTGTAGTCGGCTGCGGCAACGTGTAGGGGGTGGTTGACCCAGAGCGTGCCGTCCAGAGCGTAGAGCGTGCCACCGAGTCCGTAGCGGACCTGCGCCGCCGCGAACCGGGAGTCGTCAGCGGACAGGTGGGGAAACGTGGGCCACTCCGGGCGACGCCAGTACACCGACCGGACCCGGGTCACATCAGCGGTTCTCGACGGGGTGCGCACCTGCCCGACCAACGGGGCCGGGCAGGTGCCGAACCGAGCCGAGACCGTGAGGTTTTCGCCGATGTCGGCGGGGTTGAACCGGAGCACCGGCACATCGCGCCGGTTGAGCTCGGTGATCACCATGTCGGCGGTGATGTCGTCCGCCTCGGTGGCCACCAGAACCGGCCTCTCCTCGGTCATGGTCATCAGTCCTGAGTGCTGTCCTGGTCGTGACCCTGGTCGTTCCGGGAGTCCGAGTTCGTCGTCGTGGAGGTCTCGGTGCCGGAGCTGGTGCCGTGCTTGCCCATCTCGACCACCTGCCCGACGCGGTCGCGGAACACCCCGAGCTGCGTCGTGGGGTCGATGGCGACCGTGGCGTGGGGGCGGCGGATGACCGTCGGGTAGGGCGCGAGTCGGCCCGCACCCCACGGCCGCGTGGGGGAGGAGGGTGCGACAGAGGCGGTCATGAGACTCCTTGGGGTGAAGGGTGTGGTGCGGGAAACCGTCTGCGCCAGAGGGCGCGGACGGCGATCTGTGGGTGACGTGGCGGCTCAGGGGCGAGCGGCCTGGATGTTGGCGGCCGCGGTCGTCCACTCGACTCCCGACGCGGGTCGGATGTGCGCGATGCGGACCGTGCCGTGGCTGTGGAGCTCGTGTGTGACGGCGACGAGCACACCCTCCCCATGCGAGGCGATGTCACGGACATGCGTGTTCAGGAGCGGGTGGTGCTCGTAGCCGTCGGCACCGACCGGGTTCACTCCCCAGGCTCCTGCCGGGCCTCGATGCGGCGCATGAATCTCTCCCAGCCGCCGGCCGCCCGTACCCGCAGAGCCCGGCTCGGTGCACCCGGCCGGGGCTCCGGCGGCGTGTACGGACGGCCACTGGCGCCATCGTTCCTGCGGGGCAGTCCGGAGGTTGTCACTCGGCCGCTCCTCTCCGTGGGGAGCCGCCCGGAGGGTCCTTCGGCCTCCGAGCGGCATGTGACCAGTGAACGACGATCCGTTACCTTCTCCCAGAGCGGACCTCGCGCAATACCCGGGCGTTTCCCAGGCGTTGGCGCGTGGCGGGCACGAGTACGTGAAAGGGTTCTCGTGAGGGGGAGACCTATGACGTCGAGGCGTAAGCACCTTGCGGAACGGCGCGCGGCCCGGGGTTACTCTCAGGAGGAATTCGCGGAATTGCGGCGCTTCCGCGCACCGCATGATGAGGGGGGCACGTGCATGAACGACGGCCGGATCTTCCGCGAGGCGTGGATCGACGGTGTGAACAAGCACTATCCTGGCGAGCCGAAGCCCGGCTACGTCACGCCGTGGGACGAGACGCCCGCGTGGGAGCGCGAAGCCGCCGCCGCCGTGTACGGGCAGGTGCGCGACTTCATCGAGGTCAGCGGCGGGCATGCGGCACGGCTCACCCGCGAGCAGAAGAGCCGGTTCGTCGCGATCTGCTGGACCGCCCAGATGTTCAGGCACTTCGAAGACCCGAAGCCCGGATATGTTGCCGACTGGTCCGACCTGCCGGTCTGGCAGCGGGAGACGGACGCGGACATCTTCGAACGCATCGAAGGGACCGTCTGATCTCGGGAGCGACGACGTCCCCGTCCGGGCCGATCCAGGCGGGGCGTCTGGCTACATAGCCATCAAAGTAGCCACGGAAGCACCAGCCCTGCACGTTTGCGCGGGTCATAGCGTTGCGCCGACAGTCCCCGGCGTGCAGCCCGACGCGTCTGCCTCTCTACCCCCGCAAGGGGGTGGAGGATTGTCACCCCCTCTGACCTGCTGTTTTGCGGGCGCGTAGGGGGTTTGTCGCTTCCGGGGCCACACTCTGCCCTTCCTGCCTGTCAGCTCGCTATTTCCGACCTGACTCCGGGTGCCGTGTGGCGATCGTGTGGCGGTGAGCGGCAGGGCGAACGGGCCGTACGGCGGCTGCTCGTGTGGCGCGTTCGCGTATGTCGAGTGCCCCTGGCTTTGCTGCACGGCCAGACGCGTCACACTTTTGGCCAGAAGTCGATCAAGTACCTCTCCACGCCGTATGCGACGCCTTCCAGCCGCGTCACCCGCGCCACCTCGTCCCGGCCGGCGCAATGGACACGAACGCGCCACCACCCTGGCTTGCCCAGCCGGATCAGATGGTTCGACCGCCCCAGGGTCATCGTCCACACCGCGACATCCCCGGTCGTCGACTCGAAGCCGACCTCGCCGCGTTCGTCCCACTCGCCCTCTGCGGCAGGAGGCTCGGAAGCCCACACCCTGACGTCCGCAGCGGCCTTGTGGGTGTGGCCGGCGCTGAACAGATCGAACCGGCGCACGTGCTCCCGGAGAAACACTCCCCACTCGTACTCGTCCCCGAACGGGACGGGCACCGCGCTGTCGTCGGACTCCTGAAACCCGAATCCCCGGAATGCCACCTCAATTTCCAGCAACTCATGGTGAAGCACATCGGGCATGATGTCTCTCCTCCCCGTCGGAGCCTCTCGGTGGACCTGTGTCCGTGGGTCTCATGGGTATATGAGGCTCAGGAACCGTCCTCTGGAATCCGCCACGTTCGACTGTGCCGAAGCCGGATCCGGGTGGGGATCCGGCAGCTATGCGGAGACCATTCGGGCGTCGCGGCCAGGAGGTGCGGCGAACATGGGCTGTCCTGCTCAGAGTTTTTCGACGTTGACGCGTACGACGAGGGTGATCCGTTCGCCGCTCGTGATCGGCCGTACGCCGTGGACGTGGTCGCGGGTGGCGGGGAAGGCGACCAGGGTGCCGAGGGGAGGCTTGATCTCCTGGGGAGGGTGCTCGAAGAACAGCTCGCCCCCGCCGTAGGAGTCAGGGGTGCTGAGGCTGATCACGAGGGTGAGGTCGCCGCCGACGACGGGCTGTCCGTTGGTCCGGGCGCGGTGGCGCTCGATGTCGGTGACCTCGTCGTGGTGGGCGACGAAGCCGACGCCGGGGCCGTAGCGGTAGATGACCGCCGACTGGGTGGGGATGCGCATCGGAGCGATCTCGAAGTGGCCGCGGACGTGGGCGGCGCAGTGGGAGATGACCGCCTCCTCCAGGTGCGTCGGCACCTCGACGTACTCGCTCTTGCGCAGCGTTTCGTCGATGACGCCCTGGTAGGTGCGCGGGCGGGCGGTGTGGTTCTTCACGTGGTCCGTCAGCACTTCGCAGAGGCTGAGCGGGATGGCGCTGTCCTCGACGAGCGGCAAGCGGCTTTTCCATGTCATGAGGTGGTCTCCTTCCACCAACGGGTGCCTTCGGGCGAGTCCTCAAGGACGACGCCCTGCTGGGTGAGCTGGTCGCGGATCGCGTCGGCCTCGGCGAACTCCCGTGCCGCGCGGAGTCGGTCGCGTTCCCTGACGAGGTGATCGATGACGGCGTCGCTCTGGGCGGAGCCGGGGATGTCGAAGCATCCGAAGAGACTGTTCACGTCCTCGATCAGCCGCAGTGCGGTCGGACCGGTCGGCTCTTCCGCGCGGTTCTGCTCGCGGATGTACTGGAACAGGACGGCGAGGGCCCCGGGGGCGTCGAAGTCGTCGTCCAGGCATTCCCGCATCGCCTTCCATGCCTCGGCCGCGCGCGCGGTGTTCGCCGGGCTGTCGGTATGCGCGGGGTCGATGGTCCGGGCGAAGTTCTCGATCCGGCGGCGCGCCCCTCGGGCCTGCTCCAGGGTGGAGTCGTTCAGTTCCATGGAGGAGCGGTAGTGCTGGGAGAGGAAGGCGTAGCGCAGGGTTCGGGCGGACGCCCGGGTGAGGGCGTCGCGGATGGTGAGGAAGTTGCCGGTGCTCTTGGACATCTTGTCGCCGTCGACCCGCAGCAGACCGGTGTGCATCCAGTAGCGGGCCAGGGGCTCGATGCCGGAAGCGGCTTCCATCTGGGCGACTTCGGCTTCGTGGTGCGGGAAGATCAAGTCCACCGCGCCGCCGTGCAGGTCATAGGAAGGCCCGAAGAAGGTCTCGGTGATCGCGGTGTCCTCGATGTGCCAGCCCGGCCGGCCCTGGCCCAGTTCGGTCTCCCAGTACGGCTCGCCGTCCTTGCGGCCTTTCCACAGGGCGAAGTCGCCCGGGTTGCGCTTCTTCGAGTGGTCGTCGATCCGCGATACCGAGTCTTCGGGGCGGAGTTCGGTACGGCCGGAGAGCTTGCCGTACGCGGGGAACGAGGCCAGGTCGAAGTACCAGCCGTCATCGAGCTGATAGGCGTGGCCGCGCTCGATCAGCCGCTTGATCTGGTCCACGATCGCGTCGATGTGGTCGTGGGCCCGCGCGTGGATGTCGACGCGGGTGTTGCCCAGCGCGGCCATGTCCTCCAGGTACTGGTTTTCGAAGTGGGCCGCGATCTCCTCCGGCGGGACACCCTCCTCGGCCGACCGCCGGATGATCTTGTCGTCGACGTCGGTGATGTTCTGGAGGTACGTGACCTCGTACCCGCTCGCCACCAGGTACCGGGCGATGAAGTCGAACTGCGTGTACGTCTTCGCGTGCCCGACGTGGCTGGGGCCGTACACGGTGGGTCCGCACACGAACATCCGCACCTCGGCCTCCCGGTCGGGGCGGAACTCTTCCGTGCGGTTGGTCAGCGTGTTGTGGACCTTGATCGACATCATGCCTCCTGTGTCAGCGGATCACGCAGCGTACTGACGCCCGGACCCATGCGCTCACCGGAACCGGCGCGTTCCCTGAAGGGGATGAATCGCGGGGCCGGCTCATTGGCGAAGACCGCCGCCTCGCCGCCGAGGAGGTGGCGGTTGGCCTCCTGGTACGCCCTGCGCACGGCCTCGATCGCCCCGGGGCTGAGGTCCATCCCGACCGTGTGGCAGAACTCGCTCAGGGCCTCGCACCGCCGCTCCAGGTCGACCATCGACAGGGGGTCGCACTGCTGGGCCTCGATCAGCAGGGTCTCCTGCTCGCTGTTGATCAGGCCCAGGGCGCCAAGAGAGTGCAGCTTCCACTTCATGTTCGGCAGCAGTCGGCCCGAGCGGGCGTACATCCAGTCCACGACTTCGTCCAGCGCCCCGGAGAGAACGAAGTGGCCCGTGGGCACGCCGACCCGCCGCGCCATGCGCAGGGGAATCTCTCGCACGTCCCAGGTGATCCGGTTGTGCAGCCGGTGGGCCTCGTGCCCCAGTCGCTCAAGCCGCTCTTGTGTCTTGCGGGCGATCAGCGCGCCGAAGGCGCTCTCGCGGTCGAACAGCGGCTCGCCCTTGTTGCTGTAGGCGTCGCACTTGTCGCTGTTCCACGTCGTGCGCGGGTCAGCCTCGTACGCGAACAGGAGCTGGTGGACGTTGACTTCCATGCGTCCCCAGGGGACCGGCAGGTGGAAGCTGAACTCGGGGATCCAGGAGGGGAGTCGGTCGCGGACCAGGGTGTAGGTGTCCGCCGGTCGCGGCCTCCACTCGTCCACCTTGAGTGGGACGTCGAGGATGACGGCCAGGTCGAAGTCGGAGTCGGTGCTGAACCGGGTGATGTTGCGGGGTGCGATGGCCGAGGAGGACAGGACGTAGAGCGCCTGGACCTCGGGCATTGTCTTGAGCATGTCGAGCAGTCCCCTGGCCGCAGCGCGGGCCTGGGCTTTCAGGTCTCTCACGAGAACTCCTGGTCAGATGATCGGGCGATCCATTACGGAGCGGAGTGCCGGGACAAGCCCCGGCGCGATGCCGCCGTGGGTGCGCTGGATGTGCGCGAGGGACGGGCTGCTGTTGCCCTCGACGACCACCGGTCCGCCGGGCGTGAGAGCGATGTCCCAGCCGATGAAGGGCACTTGCGGAAAGAGGCGGGCGCACCGCTCGGCCAGCTCACGGACTTCCGTCATGCGGGAGATCCGGTGCTCGGCGAACGGCACCGAGCTGACCGGGTGGCGGGTGTGGGCGTTCAGGTACCGGTCGTAGCCATGGCGGTCGAGTCTGCCGTCGGAGTGGACGCGGATCTGCATGCCGCCGCCGGCCGAGTTGTCCGTGGTGCTCTCGGCACCGCCGAGCTTCAGCATCACGTACAAGACCTCGGCGGCGCCTTCGCGCAGCAGGGTGATCACGCGGAACGTATTGAGGCCGTACGGGTTCAGTACGTCCAGGTCGGAGTGCTGCGTGACGTGTTGCTCCACCAGCCACGTGCCCCACCGCCGTGCGTAGGCCGGCAGATCGAAGGCGCTCTCGCCAGGGCGCGTGATCGTGACGCCGGATCCACCGCTGGAGTAGCGGGAAGGCTTGACCACCACGCGCCCGTGCCCGGAGGCGCGGTCCAGGACCGCAGGCAGGGGCACCGGTTCGCCGTCCGAGGTCATGCCCGCCCGGTGGTCGCCGCTCGCGATCATTGCGGGCTGCGGGATGCCGGCGGAGGCGAGGATCTTCTTGCAGGACGTCTTGTCGTCCAGGTCGATCGTGTCCCGGTTCACGCGGGGGAGGAGACGGTGGAACAGGGCGGTCTCCGGCAGGTACGAGCAGGCCAGCTCGGTGGACACTTCACGCCGGTATCCGCCGTAGCGGAAGTAGTGGAAGGGCAGGCAGCGCCATCGCACGGAGACCGTCACCAGGTCCCCGGCGATGCGGGCCATGCTCTTCTTGTCCTCGTCGCGCAGCATCGCGGGGAGGTGTTCGTCCCGTATCTGCCGCACCTGGTAGGGGAGGAATCGCACACAGGAGACGCGGGGGAGTACGCGGGTGCGGAACCATTCCTCGGTCATGGCCTGGCGGTGATTGAAGCCTCGGTTCGCGGGGCTCTGCATGGTGCACTCCAGATGGGCCCGCCCCGGCCGGCAGCCCGGGTGGGAAGGACACCGGGCAGGGTGTGGAAGAGATGCCGGCCTGGGCGGGGGCTTGGGTGTTCCGCGGGGGTGCCCGCCCCGGTACGCCCTGTGTCGGGGGACTGAGAGGCGTACCGGGGCGAGCGTCCGCTCGGGCGGGCGGGAGAGTTCGGCCGCCCACCGGAGCGGAGTCTGTTACGGGCGGACGGGGCGCATCACGGCGAACGTGACCGGCAGCAACCAGACGCCGGGCAGGCCGTCCAGAACGGCGGCCCTGCGGTCCCGGTCGACTTGCCGCAGATCGCGGATTCGGTGCCAGTGGTCCCCTTGCTGGACCAAGTCACCGACGCGGACGCTCTTGGCGTGAGCGCCGACCACCGAATACCCGAGGGGCGTGCGGTTCACCGGCCGCTCCCGATGGCGTAGACCAGGAGAGCGATCAACCCGCCGACGAAGCAGACGTACGCCATCTCGCCCCGGGTCACCGGACCTCCTTGGCGAGGAGAACATGGCCGCGCCGCTTCAGACTGCCGCTCGCCTCTGCTGGCGGAACCCACACCTGCGGAGCGCTGCCAATGAACTGGCGCCGCACGTCGTAGGCCGTGGTTCCGCCTTCGAACCTTCGTGCTCGGCCGGAGCGTGCGAAGGGCCGGCTGGAACGTATGCCGCCGTCTCCTTCGCTCTCGGCCGTCATGCCGTTCAAGCGCCGCAGCAGGTGGGCGAGGTCGCGCATGTGGGCGTGCAGCGAGAAGGCGGTCGCTCGCGGGCCGGGGGTCGCCGCCAGCAGAGCTGCGGCCTGTCGGCGGAACTCGCCGTCCTCACAACTGTGTTCGCCCGGGGTGTCGAGGTACGCCCGGAGGTGCCGAGTGAGCACCGCCGAGTGGCTGTCGAGGTCGGCACGCGTGATGGTGCCGAGCTGGGACGCGAACGCCTTGGCGGCGATCGCGGCCACGGCGTGGGCGGCCTGGGGCGAGGGTCCTTCCGGGCCCTTGATCCGGGTGTGCGTCATGGCTGTCTCCTGTGCCCTGACGCACCTCGGGGGTGGCACGTCAGTGGGGGTGAAGCTCTGGTTGACGAACTCTGGCGCGAGCCTGATCTCGCATGACGGCACATCAGCGTTCGTCAGGCGTCGCTCCGTTGGCGGATTCAACGAATCTCCCGCCATGAGCAACGATGGCGCACGAGAAACGTTGCGGGCAACCCCTCGAAGTTAGAAACGTTGCTACCTTGCTGACTGGCATATGACAGGAGTGGGGTGCGCTGTAACCTGGCGAGCCACCGAGGAGGTGGGGCATGGCCGAATCCCGGCCGAACGTGCACAGGAGACGATTCGGGTCCGCGTTGCGATCGTTGCGCAGAGCGGCTGGATTCAGCATGGAAGAGGCAGCCACACGCCTCGGTCTGCACGGCAAACCCGCTCTGAGCAAGATCGAGAACGGGAAGCAGCGCGTCTCTGGGATTGGCCTGACCGCGATCTTCGAGATCTACGGGGTGGAGTCGGAGGAGACTCGAGCCAAGGTCAAGGCGATGGCCGCCTTGGCGGCTCCAGGAAAGCGGACGAATCTGCTCGACGAGTACCAGGATGCGATCCGGGAGCCCTTCGAGGACTACTTGCTCCTGGAGGGGCTCGCGGAACGGTCGGAGACTCTCTTCCTTCAGGTGATCCCGGGACTGCTTCAGACTCGCGCGTACGCAACCTCGATTGTTGAGCGAAGCAAAGCGTGGAGTTCAAAGCGGGAAGTCGACCGCTTCGTCGACCTCCGACTGCGCCGTCAAGCGGTCCTGACTCGGGAGAATCCGCTGAACTTGTGGTGCATCCTGGATGAAGCTGTGTTGCATCGCGCGGTAGGCGGCCCGGAGGTCATGAGGGATCAGCTCGAATCGCTGTTGAGGGTGACGGAGGAGCATGAGCACGTAGGCATACAGGTACTCCCCTTCGGCGCCGGAGCCCACGCGGCCCCCGACGGCTCGTTCCAGCTTCTAGGATTCCAGATGGGGTCGCCGGTTGTTGTGGTCGAGACTCGGACAACCAGCGTGTACCTGGAAGAAGATGCAGACGTGGAGCGGTACCAGTCCGCGTTTGACGACCTCCGCGCGCAGGCGCTTGACCTGCATGGATCTCGTCACCTCATTCAGCAACTGATCAAGGACGCCAAGACATGATGACCAACGTCGACCTGAGTAACGCCCAGTGGGCGAAGAGCGACCTGTCCAGCGGTGGCGACAACTGCCTCGAAGTGGCTTTCGTCGGCGATGTGGTGGCGCTGCGCGACTCCAAGGACGTCGGCAAGGAAGGCGCTTCCGTCCTGGTCATCAGCCGTGAGGACTACGCGCTCTACACGCAGTCCGTGCAGGCCGGCCAAGCCAACCTTTTGCCGTAGTAGGTAGCGCCAGGCCTCATAGGTGAAGCCCCCCGGCCGCGAGGCCAGGGGGCTTTCTTGTGTCGCCGTGAGGCGGCTCTCATCCTTGTTCTCCCGCGGCTTCCGCAGCCTGCCCCTCCCGCCGGGCGCGAGCGGGGTGCCGTTTCGGAGAGGGGCAGGAGACGAACGTTCTTCCAGCTGCCTACTCGCAGCCCACGCCGTCGCCGTCGCGGTCGAGATGGCGTGCGTACCCGGGGTCGCCTCGGTGGATCGGGGCGGCTCCCGCAGCGCGGACCGCGGTGCAGTTCTTGTAGTAGACGCTTGCGCTTCCGCCTCCCCCCGTGCTTGAGGAGCTACCCGAGGAAGAGCCGCCCGAGGAGGAGTCGTCGGAGGTGTACGAGTCGTCTTCGTCCGGGCTCGGGGCGGGCTTGGGGTGCAGCTCGGTGTCCGGTGTGCTCGGGCACTTGGTGCCGGGCGCGGTGACCTTGAGGTATGCGGTCGTGGTCTTCGGGTGCTGGACCCTCTCGCCTGCCTCGGGCTCCTGGAAGCAGACGGTCCAGTCGTCGACGGAGGCGGGGAGGGAGACGTCGGTGTACGCGCTCTGGGTCTCGATGCGCCGGAGGTGCAGCGGCTTGAGCGTGTCGGACGCCGTGGCGAAGGTCTGGCCCGCGACCTTCGGCATGTTCGGGTACGGAATCGGCTCGCCGTCCTTGGTCGGGCACGGGTCCTCTGTGCGGACCACTCCGAAGTCGAGGGTGGGCATCGTGCCGGCCTTCTTGCCCGCGGGGGTCTGGAAACAGACTTTCCAGTTGTCGCCGTCCCCCTGCCCGGCATCTGCGTCGGAAGCGTCGTGCGAGACGGCGGCGTACCCGACCTTGTACGCGGCGGCCTTCGCCTGCTTGAGGTTCTGGCCGACGTAGTTCGGTGCTTCGGACGGGCTGGGGGTCGGAGTGGGCGTCGGCGACGCACTGGCGCTCCGGGAGTCGACCGGCTTCGGCTTGGCGTCCGCCTCGGCCTTCTCCGGCGGGTCGCTGAGGAAGGGAACGAGGAACCACAGGCCGGCGAGGACGGTGGCGACGATCTTCTGCCCCTTCCCCCACCGGCTGGTCCACGCGAGCGCGATACCGCCGGGCGGGAAGACGACCAGGGCCGCGATGACGAGCGCCGGGTGATGCCACCAGCGCCTGGCCGGTGCCGGGGAATACGGATTCGGGGGATGACCGTATGGCGGGGGCTGCTGGGGAGAGCCGTAGCCGGGCGGCGGCATCGACATCGTGTGCTCCTGGGCGACGTGAAGTTGAGCGCTCAACGTACACAGGAGATTCGCACTCTGTACGCGAATCTACTGAAATGAGATGACCGGCGTCAGGGCTTCAACGAGAACCAGGAGCGGACACCCCTCGGGCCCGGTGCGGGAGTCTCGCGCTACGGGCTGAGTCACGCCGGAAGCCGTGCCTGGAGTGCCGCCCGGCGGGGTCGCGCATTGCTAGTCCGCCCCCGACTCGGGCTTCGCCAGGGAGCGTTCCGCGACGCGGTGGAGGTGGGTGGCGAAGACCTCGGGGGCGGCCGGGGTGAGGGTGCGGAGGGCGACCATCGCCGTGATGATGACGTCGCAGAGTTCGGCCTCGACGTCCTGCCAGGTGTGGCTGTGGCCCTTGCGCGGGTTCTGGCCGGTCGCGCCGATCACCGCCTGGGCCGTCTCGCCGACCTCCTCGGACAGTTTGAGGACCCGCAGCAGCACCTCCTGGCCGGGCGGCAGGGTCTGATGGGCCGTGAGCCAGGCGTGCAGGCGGGTCACGGTGTCCCACGGGTCCAGGGCGTCGGGGATCACCGGAGTCTCCGGGCGGTCCGGGGCGCCGGTCCCTTCGGCTGCTTCAACTGCCTCGACTGCGTCGATTGCCTTGGTGGGGTCGTCGCTCATGGGGGCAAGCTTCCCAGCCCATGCCCCGCCCCTCACCCCCGTCCGATGTACGGCATCGTCGTCGCCATCACCGTCGCGAACTGCACGTTCGCCTCCAGCGGCAGCCCCGCCATGTGCACCACCGTCGCCGCCACGTCCGCCGTGTCCATCAGCGGCTCCGCCGCCGTCTCGCCGTTGGCCTGCAGGACGCCGGCCGCCATCCGGGCCGTCATGTCCGTGGCCGCGTTGCCGATGTCGATCTGCCCGCACGCGATCCGGTACGGACGGCCGTCCAGGGACAGGGATTTCGTCAGGCCCGTCAACGCGTGCTTCGTCGCCGTGTACCCGATCGAGTGAGGGCGTGGGACGTGCGCCGAGATCGATCCGTTGTTGATGATCCGGCCACCCTGCGGGGACTGTTCCTTCATCGTCCGGAACGCCGCCTGCGCGCACAGGAACGCGCCCGTCAGGTTGACGTCCACGATCGCCCGCCAGGTCGCCGGGTCCAGATCCTCGACCGGGGTGCCGCCGCCGGCGAAGGTACCCGCGTTGTTGAACAGCAGGTCCACCCGGCCGAACCGGCCCCGTACCGCCTCGAACAGGGCTGTGACCTGCTCCGATGACGTCACGTCCGTCGGGACGACCAGCCCCCGGCCGGGCGGCAGCGCCGCGGCCGTCTCCTCCAGGGGCGCCCGCCGGCGGCCCGCGAGGGCCACCGACCAGCCCGCCTTCGCGAGGGCCCGCGCCACGCTCCGGCCGATGCCCGACCCCGCTCCCGTCACCACCGCGATGCTCATGGCCGCGCAGCGTACGGCACCGCGCGCACTTCATTCTCACTCGTCCGACACGCGGATGTCCCGCTCGCGACGACACGAGGTCGCTCCGCGTGACTGCAATATCGGAAGGACACCATCCGTCTGGGGAGGGGAACATGACCGACCATCAGACCCACGCCGACGCGTTCCGCGCCGCCGCCCGGAATCTCGGGCGCCGTCGCTTCCTGACCACCACCGGCGCCGCCGCCGCGCTCGCCTTCGCCGTCAACCTGCCGGCCGCCGGTACGGCCGCCGCGGCGGAACTCGACCCCCGCCGCATCCGGGAGGACCCGTTCACCCTCGGGGTGGCCTCCGGAGACCCGCTGCCCGGCTCCGTCCTGTTGTGGACGAAGCTCGCCCCGCGCCCGTACGAGACGGGGAACGGCCTGCCCGCCGGCACGCGGGTCACCGTGCGCTGGGAGATCGCCCGGGACGAGCGCTTCACCAAGGGCGTACGGCGCGGGACCGCGCTCGCGCACCCGGAGTTCGACCACACCGTCCACGTCGAGGTCGACGGCCTGGCGTCCGGCCGCCCGTACTTCTACCGGTTCCGCGCCGGCTCCTGGACCAGCCCGGTCGGCCGGACCCGCACCGCGCCCTCGGCCAGTGCCCGGACCACCTCGCTCCGGCTGGCGGCCGTGTCCTGCCAGGCGTACCACGAGGGCTACTTCACGGCCTACCGCCACCTCGCGGCCGAGGACGTCGACGTCGTGTTCCACCTCGGCGACTACCTCTACGAGTACGCCGTCACCGCCGCCGGCGGCGCCCGCGGCTACACCGACCGCACGCTGCCGGACGTCTTCAACCGGGAGACCGTCTCCCTGGAGGACTACCGGCTGCGCTACGCCCTCTACAAGACCGACGCCGACCTCAAGGCCGCGCACGCGGCCCATCCCTTCGCCGTCACCTGGGACGACCACGAGACCGAGAACAACTACGCGGGGGACACGCCCGAGGACAACGGGCCGTCCGACGCGTTCCTGATCCGCCGCGCCGCCGCCTACCGCGCGTACTGGGAGAACCAGCCGCTGCGCCGGCCGCAGCGCCCCACCGGCCCCGACATGAAGCTGTACCGGCGGCTGCGGTTCGGGCGGCTCGCGCAGTTCGACATCCTGGACACCCGCCAGTACCGCTCCGACCAGGCGTACGGGGACGGCTGGCAGACGCCCGGGCCCGAGTCCGAGAACCCGGCGCGCAGCATGACCGGCGGCACCCAGGAGCGCTGGCTCATCGAAGGCTGGCGCAATTCCCGCGCCCGCTGGAACGTCGTCCCCCAGCAGGTCCTCTTCTCCGAGCGGCGCAGCGTGCCGAACCCCGCGTTCAAGCTCTCCATGGACTCCTGGGACGGCTACCCGGCCTCCCGGCAGCGGATCCTGGCCGGGGCGCTGGCGACCGGCATCGACAACCTGATGGTGCTCACCGGCGACGTCCACGTCTCGTACGCGCTCGACATCAAGGCGGACTTCCGCGACCCTGCCTCCCGGACCGTCGGCACCGAGATCGTCGCCACCTCCATCAGCAGCGGCCTCAACGGCGCCGACCGGCCCTCCAACTACGACTCCCTCACCGCCGCCAACCCGCACATGCGCTTCTTCCACGGGCGGCGCGGCTATGTGACGGTCGCGCTGGGGGAGCGGGAGGCCCGCGCCGACTTCCGTACCGTCGCCTCGGTGACCACCCCGGGCGCGCCCGTCACCACCGCCGCGTCCTTCGTCACTCAGGCGGGGCGGCCCGGTCTGCACGCGGTCTGATTGGGCCGGGCCCGTACCCGGCGTGATTGGGCCGGGCCCGTACCCGGCGTGATCGGGCCGGGCTCGCATCCGGTGTGATGCGGGCCCGGCCGTATCCCCCTTCGAACCGTTCCGGGGCCCACCTACGATAGGGAAGGTTTCAACAAAACGAGCGGATAGCGGACAAGCGAGCGGGCGGGGGAACGATGGAGGAGCACATACCGGGAAGCGGCGGCCGGTCCACGGCGAAGGGGGCCCCGGACCCCACGGTCCTGGAGCCCTCGGTCCCGAAGTCCCGGGTCCCGGAGCCCTCGTCCGTCACCGGACCGGTCGTCGCCTCGCCCGCCGCGCGGCGGGCCGGGCTGCTCCTCGTCCTCGTGCTCGGCGGTCTCACCGCCCTCCCCCCGCTGTCCATGGACATGTACCTGCCGGCCCTGCCGGAGGTCACCGAGGTGCTGCGGGCCCCCGCCGCCACCGTCCAGCTCACCCTCACCGCCTGCCTGGCCGGCATGGCCGCCGGCCAGCTCGTCGTCGGCCCCATGAGCGACAAGTGGGGCCGCCGCCGGCCGCTGCTCGTCGGCATGGTGCTGTACGTCCTCGCCACCGCCGTCTGCGCCTTCGCCCCCACCGTCGAGCTGCTCATCGGCTTCCGGTTGCTCCAGGGCCTCGCGGGCGCCGCCGGCATCGTCATCGCACGCGCCGTCGTCCGTGACCTGTACGACGGCGTCGAGATGGCCCGCTTCTTCTCCACCCTCATGCTGGTCTCCGGTGCCGCGCCGATCGTCGCGCCCCTCATCGGCGGCCAGATCCTGCGGATCACCGACTGGCGGGGCGTCTTCCACGTCCTCGCCGCCGTCGGTCTCCTGCTCACCCTCGCCGTCTGGCGCTTCCTCGGCGAGACCCTGCCGCCCGCACGCCGCCACACGGGCGGCATCGGCCATGCCCTGCGCACCATGCGCGGGCTGCTCGCGGACCGCGTCTTCACCGGCTACACCCTGGCCGGCGGGCTCGCCTTCGCCGTGCTCTTCTCGTACATCTCCGCCTCGCCGTTCGTCGTCCAGGAGATCTACGGGGCCTCGCCGCAGACCTTCAGCCTGCTCTTCGGACTCAACTCGGTCGGGCTCGTCGCCGTCGGCCAGATCAACGGCAAGCTGCTCGTCGGCCGGGTCAGCCTCGACAAGGTCCTCGGCGTCGGCCTCGCCGTCATCCTGTGCGCGGCCCTCGCGCTGCTCGCCCTGACCAGCGGCGTGTTCGGCGACCCGGGGCTCGTGCCGATCGCCGCCGGACTGTTCGTGATGATGTCCGCGATGGGCCTCGCGACGCCCAACACCAACGCCCTGGCCCTTATGCGCACCCCGCACGCCGCCGGCTCCGCCGCCGCGCTGCTCGGCACCTCCTCCTTCCTCATCGGCGCGGTCGCGTCCCCGCTGGTCGGCATCGCCGGCGAGGACACCGCCGTCCCCATGGCCGTCGTCCAGGTCGCCTGCGCCCTCGGCGCGCTCGCCTGCTTCCTGCTGCTGTGCCGTCCGTGGGCGTCCCGCCCCGGGCGCGCCGCTTCCACGAGCTGACCCGGCGATGTGACGATCGTCGGCATGTGTCATTACTGCGGCTGCCGTGACATCCCCCTGATCAAGGAGTTCATCGCCGAGCACGAGGCCGTCACCGACCTCGCGGGCGACGCCGTCCGGGCGCTGGAGGCCGACGACCGCGACCGCGACCGGACCCTGGTGGCGGAGATGACCGCCCGGCCGTACACGCACTGGGCGGGCGAGGAGCAGGGCCTGTTCACGAAGATGGGGGAGAACGAGGAGTACGCCGCCTACATCGGCGCCCTCGTTCGCGAGCACCGCGAACTGGCCGTCTTCCTCGCCTCCCTCGACCTCGACACCGCCGAGCAGCGGTCCGCCTTCGTCCACGCCGTCGACGAGCTCCACGAGCACATCGCCAAGGAGGAGGACGGCCTCTTCCCCGCCTCCCTCACCGAGCTCACCGGCGACCAGTGGAACCGCTCCATGGCCGCCTGGCGCGCCGTCCACGCCGCCGACCCCGGCGGCACCGCCTCCGACCCCGGCGGCACCGCCTCCGGCACCGACGGCCCCGGCTCCGAAGGCCCCGCCCCCACCGCCTGACGTGGCGGAACGGCCGGACGGCGCCCGTCTGGACCCGCCTAGACTGGTCGGGTGAACGTCTCCGCCCCCTCCGCCGACTCCCTGCGCGCCGCGCTCGCCGCCGTCCTCGACGGGCTGCCGCCCCGGCAGGCCGCGCAGGCCGTCGACCGGCTGATCGCCAACTACCGGGGGACCACCCCGACCGACGCGCCCGTGCTGCGCGACCGGTCCGACGTCGCCGCCTACGCCGCGTACCGCATGCCGGCCACCTTCGAGGCGGTACGGAGTGCCCTCGGCGCCCTCGCGGACGCCGCGCCCGACTGGGCGCCGCGCACCCACACCGACCTCGGCGGCGGCACCGGCGCGGCGAGCTGGGCCGTCGCGGAGATCTGGGAGGGCGACGCCCGCACCACCGTCCTCGACTGGGCCGAGCCGGCGCTGAAGCTCGGCGCGGAACTCGCCCGGGGCGTGTTCGACGCGGAGTGGCGGCGCGAGCGGATCGGCACGGCGCTGAAGCTCGCCGACGACACGGATCTGGTGACCGTCTCGTACGTCCTCAACGAACTCACCGAGGCCGACCGCGCCACCCTCGTCGCCGAGGCGGCCCGGGTCGGGCGGGCCGTCGTCATCGTCGAGCCCGGCACCCCCGACGGCTACGAGCGGATCATCGCCGCCCGCACTCTTCTCGTCGAGGCCGGTTTCTCCGTCGCGGCGCCCTGCCCGCACAGCGGCGCCTGCCCGATCGTGCCGGGCACCGACTGGTGCCACTTCGCCGCCCGGGTCAGCCGCTCCTCTCTGCACCGGAAGGTCAAGGGCGGTTCGCTGCCGTACGAGGACGAGAAGTTCGCGTACGTCGCCGCCACCCGGTTCCCGGTGACCCCGGCGCCCGCCCGGATCACCCGCCGGCCGCAGATCCGCAAGGGCCAGGTCCTGCTGGACCTGTGCGGCCCCGACGGGCTCGGCCGCGAGACCGTCACCAAGCGGCACGGGCCCCTGTACAAGCAGGCCCGTGACGCGGAGTGGGGCGACGTCTGGCCGCCGGAGGACCGGGACTAGAACCGGTTCCAAGAGCTAGACGCGCAGCTCCTGGGTGCAGCACTTGACGCTGCCGCCGCCCTTGAGCAGCTCGCTCAGGTCCATCCCGATCGGCTCGAACCCGCGCGCCCGCAGCGGCGCGTACAGGCCCACCGCCGCCTGGGGGAGGAGGACGTGCCGTCCGTCGCTGACCGCGTTCAGGCCGAGGACGGCGGCGTCCTCGTCGGTGACCTTCAGGGCGTCCGGGAACAGCCGCTCCAGGACCGCCCGGCTGCCGCGCGAGAAGGCCTCCGGGAAGTACATGATCTCGTCGCGCGCGTCGTCGAGCACGCACAGCGCCGTGTCCAGGTGGTAGTAGCGCGGGTCGACCAGCTCCAGGCCGATCACGGGGCGGCCGAAGAACTCCTGGGCCTCGTCCGCCGCCAGCGGACTGGACCTGAAGCCCCGGCCGGCCAGGATCCACGAGGCGGTGACGGCGAAGTCGCCCTCGCCCTCGTTGACGTGCTCGGGCAGCCGGAGGTCGAGGTCCGCGTAACCGTGCGCGCGGAACCAGTCCAGATGCGCCGACGCCTCCTCCGAACGCTCCGGATAGGCGAACTTGGCGCCGAGCACCCGGCCGTCCACCACGGTCGCGCCGTTCGCGGCGAAGACCATGTCCGGCAGGCCCCGGGACGGCGTCAGGATCTCGACGGTGTGGCCGAGCGCGAGATAGCGGTCGCGCAGGTCCTCCCACTGCGCGACGGCCAGCGGGACGTCGACCGGCTTCGTGGGATCCATCCAGGGGTTGATGGAGTACGTCACCTTGAAGTGCGCGGGTGGGCACATCAGATAACGGCGGGGCGAGGCCTCGCGCGGAGTGTGGCGCAATGAGGGCTCCTCTACGTCGCTGAGCGCTGATCGTTGGAGCCCATGGTCCGCTGTCAGGGCGGCGAGCGCAGTGGACCGTTCGGGTGATTCGCATGAGGGTCCGGCAGACGGATGGCGAACACGGGGTAGGCGAGATGTCCACGGCGTGGCGAGACGTCGCGTCTCGGTGCTTTGGTACGTTGGCGGCATGCCCGACACCCAGGCCTCCGAGCAGTCCTCCGAGCAGTCCTCCGAGCGGTCTCCCGAGCCGGCCGCCCGCGACGCCAAGGCCCCTGACGTCAAGGTCCCTGACGCCAAGGTCCCCGACGCCTCCCGCCGCAGCGAGCGCTCCCGCCGCGCCATCTACGACGCCGCCCTCGCCCTCGTCTCCGAGAACGGCTACGCCCGGACCACCGTCGAGGGCATCGCCGCCCGCGCCGGTGTCGGCAAGCAGACGATCTACCGCTGGTGGCCCTCCGGCACCAAGGCCGCCGTCCTCCTGGAGGCGTTCCTCGACCTCGCGAGCCACACGGCCGAGGAGGCGGGCGGCGGGGCGGGCGCCGACCTCCCCGACACCGGCGACCTGGCCGCCGACCTCAAGCTGGTGCTGCGCGCCACGGTCGACGAGCTGACCGACTCCGCCTTCGAGCGGGCCACCCGCGCCCTGGCCGCCGAGGGCATCGTCGACGCGGCCCTCGGTGCCGAGTTCACCGCCCGGCTGCTCGAACCCCAGCTCCAGGCGTACATCCGCCGGATCGAGTCCGCCCAGGCCGCCGGCTCCGTCGACCCGGCCGTCGACCCCCGGATCGCCGTCGAACTCTTCGTCGGCCCGCTGCACCATCGCTGGCTGCACCGCACCCTGCCGCTCACCCACGACTACGCCGACGCCCTCGTCGACCACGCCCTGAGCGGCCTCGCCCCGCGCCCCTGAGCCGCTTCCGTACCACCCGACCCGCGTTCGTCATGTCCCCCTCACGCACCCGGTTCCCGACTCCGGTCACCCGGAGCGCGGGATGGTGGGACCATGGATCCGTACGGGCGAGCATGGCCGGCACGAGGTGTGAGGGGATAGATGGGCGACGGCATCGGCCGCAACCGCGGCACGGAGAGCAGACTCGCGCAATGGCTGCGCAAGCGCCCGCGGCGGAGTGCGGCCGGAGCCGAGCACGACCGCGAGAACGACCGCGGGACGATGCTCCTGGCCGCCGCCGCCGCAGGGCTGCCGCTCGCCCCCGCCGCGCACCCCGTGGGCTACCGCTGCTCCTGTGAGCGGATCGGCTGTCCGACCCCCGGCCGGCACCCCGTCTCCTTCGCCTGGCAGACCCAGTCGACCACCGACCGCGCCCAGATCGAGCGCTGGGTACAGGGGATGCCCGAGGCGAACTTCATCACCGCCACCGGCATGGTCCACGACGTGCTCGACGTGCCCCTCCCGGCCGGCCGCGCCGCCCTGGAGCGGCTGCTCGCCGAGGGTGTCGAGGTCGGCCCGGTCGTCGTCTCCGACGCCGCCGAGGACCGGCCGGACGAGGGCCGCATGCTCTTCTTCACCGCCACCCGCGGCACGCCCGAGGACGAGGACGAGTGGTGGCCGTGCGAGCTGGACTGCCATCCGGAGACCATGGACGAGCATCCGGGGCTGCGCTGGCACTGCCGCGGTTCGTACGTGCTCGTCCCGCCGTCCCGGCTCCCCGGCGACGAGGCCAGTCAGCCGGTGCTCACCTGGCTGCGCGGCCCCGGGCACGCCCTGCCCGACCCGCTGAACCTGCTGGAAGCCCTCACCGACGCCTGTGCCCGGCACGCGGCGGCGCAGGAGGCCCAGGGCGCGGCCCCCGAGGTCGCCTGGCCGCTGACCCGCTGAGCCCCCGGACGGCAAGGGGGGCGGTGTTACGAGCCCTCGGCCGCCGTCACGCCCTGGAGCCGGGTCAGCACGGTGACCCCGCCGCGCTCCGCGCCCGCGGGCTTCACCAGCGCCGTCTGGCTGGACACCCACCGCTTGGTGACCGTGTTCTTGACCTCGCCGGTCATCAGCGCCTTGACGTCCTGGCCGACCTTGGGCCGGTAGCCCGCCGCGGCCGTCTGCCGCTCGTAGTAGCGGGTGGCGAAGAAGACCAGCGCGCCGCCGTCCTCGGTGGCCAGCGCCAGCGGGGCGAAGTCGCCGCGGCTCTCGGCCTGGTCGACGTACTGGGTGACGAGCCCGGTCCGGGTGGCCGCCTTCTTCCGCTGGTCCCGCCACAGGGTGGTGTGCGTCCCGGGCGCGAACGGCCCCGGCTGCCCGTCCTTGAGGAACGCCACGTACCGCTCGCCCAGGACACCCGGCGCGACGGCGGCCTCCGTGGAGGTGGCGGCGACCGGCACCGCGTACCCCTGGTCCTGCCGGAAGGCGGGTACCCGGTCGGCGGTCATGATCGACAGGTAGGCGGCCTTCCACTGCTGGGCGGCGCTGTCGCGGACGAAGACGAGGAGCCAGCGGTTGTCGCCGGCGCCCTGGTCGGTGTCGCGGTTGGAGTCGGTGTCCGCGAGGAAGAAGCGCGGCCAGCCGGCCTTGCGCGGGATGACGAACTTCGTGTCGGTGAATTCGAGCGGCCGGTGGTTCGCGTTGCCGTTCGGGCTGGTGACCTTGCGCGAGCGCAGGCCCGCCTGGTTGATCTCCCCGAACGGACCGGTGACCCGGCCCGCGTCGCGGGTCGGGTCGTAGGCCTTGTCGGCCGCGTTGAAGGCGACGGCGAAGTCCTTCAGCGCCTGCTCGGCCTCGGCGGGCGTGGCCGCCGGGATCAGCGCGCTCTCGCCGTGCACCGTCACACAGCCGCTCGTGGTCAGGGTGAGCAGGGCCGCCGCGGCCGCCGCGAGCACGGTGCTCCCCGGCCGCCGCGTGGATCCCCGCCGTACGCGCCGTACGCGCCGTGCGCGCGGGACGAGCTGTAGGGGCGTGTCAGCCGGCTGCTTCCGCCGCCCGGTTCGCCTCAGCCTTCTCATCGGTCTCGGTCGCCTTCTGCTTCGCCACCCGCTTGGACGTCCCCGACCCTATCGGGGCCAGGAAGAAGAAGAGCGTCGGGACCAGATACAGCGCCCACACCGTGACCTGAAGGACCGTCGGGTCCGGCTGGAAGTTGAACACGCCCTTCAGCAGCGTGCCGTACCAGCTGTCCGGCGGGATGGTCTCGGAGATGTCGAACGCCTTGTTCTGCAGACCGCCGAGGAAGCGGCCCTCCTGGAGGTCGTGCACGCCGTACGCGAGGACGCCGGCCGCCACCACGACCAGCATGCCGCCGGTCCAGGTGAAGAACTTGGCCAGGTTGATCTTCAGCGCGCCGCGGTAGAACAGCCAGCCGAGCAGCACCGCCGTGAGCAGCCCGAGGAGCGCGCCGGCCAGCGGCTCGTACGAGCCGTCCGTGGAGGTCCGCACGGACGTCCACATGAACAGCGCCGTCTCCAGGCCCTCGCGGCCGACGGCCAGGAACGCGGTCGCGACGAGCGCGCCCGTGCCCATCTGGAGCGCCGCGTCCAGCTTGCCGTGCAGCTCCGTCTTGAGGTGCCGCGCGGTGCGCCGCATCCAGAAGACCATCCAGGTCACGAGTCCGACGGCGAGGATCGACAGCGAGCCGCCGAGCAGCTCCTGCGCCTCGAAGGTCAGTTCCTGCGAACCGAACTCGAGCCCGGCGCCGAAGGCGAGCGCGACCGTGACCGCGACCGCGATGCCGGTCCACACGGGCTTGAGCGCGTCGCGGCGGCCGGTCTTGACCAGGTAGGCGATGAGGATGCAGACCACCAGGCTGGCCTCGAGACCCTCCCGCAGACCGATCAGATAGTTACCGAGCATGTCGGTGTCCTTTCCGAGTGACGAGAGGGGGGTTACGCCGTGGCGGGCGTCGAGGGCCGCGCGGACGCGGCAGGCTTCGCGGGCTGTACGGGCTTCGCGGTGAAGAGCGCCCGGCCCCACCAGTCGTCCTTGTCGCGGACGCCCGGGGGCACCGCGAACACGGCCGAACCCACGTGCTGGATGTACTGGTTGAGCGCGTCGTGGCGGGCCAGCTGGGTCTGCACCGGCACGAAGCCGGTGC
The DNA here is from genome assembly GCF_040635425.1 of Streptomyces laurentii. NCBI lineage: Bacteria > Bacillati > Actinomycetota > Actinomycetes > Kitasatosporales > Streptomycetaceae > Streptomyces > Streptomyces laurentii. Next base: position 141,538 of record NZ_JBEYHT010000008.1, read on the forward strand.
GCACGTCGCGCTGGTACGCCAGGAAGAACAGGCCCGCGTCGAGCCGGCCGAGGCCGTCCGACCCGTCCGTGAAGGAGTAGCCGCGGCGCAGCAGCGTCGCGCCGCCGTTGGCGTCGGGGTGCGCGAGGCGGACGTGCGCGGTCGGCTTCATGGCCTTCAGGAACGGCTCGTCGTGCTCCTTGGCCTTGCCGGGCGCCGCGCCTTCCTTCTTGTCGCGGCCGAACACGTCCTCCTGCTCGGACAGCGGGGCCCGGTCCCAGGTCTCGATGTTCATCCGGATGCGGCGGGCGACCAGGTACGAGCCGCCGGTCATCCAGCCGTCCGCGTCCCGTGCGTCCTTGTCGGCCACCCACACGTGCCGCGCGAGCCGGTCGGTCTCGGTGCCCGCGATGTTGCGGGTGCCGTCCTTGAAGCCGAAGAGGTTGCGCGGGGTCTGCGCGTCCGGGGTCGTCGACGACGTCTTGCCGAAGCCGAGCTGGGACCAGCGCACCGCGACCTTGCCGAAGCCGATCCGGGCCAGGTTGCGGATGGCGTGTACGGCGACCTGCGGGTCGTCCGCGCAGGCCTGGACGCACAGGTCGCCGCCGCTGCGGGCCGGGTCCAGGTTGTCGCCGGGGAACTTGGGCAGGTCCGCCAGAGCCGCCGGACGGTGGCCGGCGAGGCCGAAGCGGCCGTCGAAGAGCGAGGGGCCGAAGCCGATGGTGAGGGTGAGCCGGGACGGCTTGAGGCCGAGCGCCTCGCCGGTGTCGTCCGGCGGGGCCTCCGGCAGACCGCCGTACGCGCCCTCGCCGACCTCACGGCCCGCGGTCATCCGCTCGGCGGCCCGGGTCCAGTCCTTGAGCAGCTGTATGAGCTCCTCGCGGTCCTTCGTCTTCACGTCGAAGGCGGCGAAGTGCAGCCGGTCCTGGACGGCGGTGGCGATACCGGCCTGGTGGGCGCCGTGGAAGGGGACGGCCTCGCCGGTGTCGGCGACGGGAGCGGTCTCGTCGCCCCGGCCGCGGGCCAGGGCGACGGCCCCGCCCGCCGCGGCGGCGCCGAGCGCGAGCCCGGCCCCGCCCCAGCCTATGACCGAGCGGCGGGACGGCGTGCCGCCCTCCGCCGGTCCGGAGGCCTTCTCGGTGGCCTTCTCGGTGGCGTCGTGTCCGGCGCCCGTGGGGGTCTGCTCGCTCATGCCTGGGTTCCTCGCTTCCGCTTCCCGACTACCGTCCGCCGCCGTTTACTTCACGACCGCCGCGGCGAGCTTGGAGAGCGGCTCCGCCAGCGCGTTGACGGCGTCCGACAGCTCCTTGCGCTGTTCCTTGGAGACCTTCTCGTAGGAGGTGAAGGCGTAGCCGGTCTTGTCCGCGCGGTAGGTGTCGAGCAGCTCGTTCAGGGCCCCGAACTGCTTGTCCAGCTCGGTGACCAGCGCGGGGTCGTTCTTCTGCGCGACCGGCTTCAGCAGGTCGAAGGACTTCTGCGCGCCCTCGACGTTGCCCTTGAAGTCGACGAGGTCGGTGTGCGAGTAGCGCTCCTCCTCGCCGGTGACCTTGCCGGTGGCGACCTCGTCGAGCAGCTCCTTGGCGCCGTTGGCCATGGAGGTCGGGGTGATGTCGGCCGTGCCGACCCGCTTCACCCAGTCGGCGAGGTCCTTGTCGAGGAGGTCGGCGAGCTGCTTCTCGCGGTCGCCGATCTTCTTGTCCTGCCACAGCGCCTTCTCCAGGCGGTGCCAGCCGGTCCAGTCCTTCACCGGGTCCTGGCCGGCCTCCAGGCCGTCCTCACGGACGTCGACCTTCGGGTCGATGTCGCCGAAGGACTCGGCGACCGGCTCGGTGCGCTCCCAGCCGATGCGGGACTCGGCGTACGCCTTCTTCGCGGCCTCGACGTCACCGGCCCGGACGGCGTCGGTGAACACCTTCACCTTGGGCAGCGTCTCGTCGGCCTGCGCCTGCACGTACTGGCGGTAGCCGGCGACGGCGGCGTCCATCTCGGGGGAGCGCTTGGCCGTGGCCTTGCCGCCGGTGACGGTGACCTTCTGGCGGATGCCGTCGCCCTTCATGCCGGGCTTGCAGGCGATCTCGTAGTCGCCGGCCTTGATCTCGGCGGTGATGGTGGCCTTGGTGCCGGGGCCGATGTTCTCGCGCTCGGCCACGATGCGGTCGTCCGGGTAGAGGACGTAGACCTCGGTGACCTTGCTGCCGCGGTTCTCCACGTTCAGCGTGACGTGACCGGCCGGGAAGTCCTTCTTCGCGACCTCGCAGGAGTCGTCCTTGGCGATCACCTGGATCGCGCCCTCGCCACCCTTGGCGTCGCTTTTCTGGGCGCAGCCGGTGACGGCGGCCAGGGTCGCCGCGGTCGCGGCGGCGGTGACGACGGAGAGACGGACGGCTCGCATGCGGGGCTCCACTCGGGGACGGCTCTGCTGGATAAGTCGGAATAGTGAGGCAGACCTAACTTAACCGAGGCTTACCTGAGCTGAGCCCCCTGGGTCCGTGATTCAGCTCTCAGCAGGGGAAATGGCCGCCCGCCCTTGTCACGACGGGCTCACGGCCCGGTCAAGGCACAGTCAAGGAGTGGGGGGAAGGGGTGGATTGAGGATGATTCACCCCCTTTGGGGCCGGCGGTGTCGACAGGGAGGGCGAGCGCCCGGCCGGAGGGTTCCCGGATGGTTCAATGCCGGGCATGGACACGACCGCGACCGCTCACGGGGCCCGCCGCCCCGCCGGTACCGCCACCGCTGCCGGTACCGACATCGACATCCTGCGGGTCTTCTGCACGGCCGACGGCCGGAACGGCAACCGGCTCGGCGTCGTACGCGAGGGGCGCGCGTACCCCGACGAGGCGTCCCGGCAGGCGCTCGCCAAGGAGCTGGGCTTCAGCGAGACCGTGTTCGTGGACGACCCGGAGCGCGGGAACGTCGACATCTACACCCCGGGCACCCGGCTGCCCTTCGCCGGCCATCCGCTCGTCGGCGCCGCCTGGCTGCTCGACCTGGAGGTCGTCCGCCCGCCCGCCGGAGAGGTGTGGGTCCGCGGCGACGGCGAGTTCACCTGGATCGAGGCGCGCGCGGAGTGGGCGCCGCCGCGCACGCTCCGGCGGTACGCGACGGCCGAGGAGGTCGAGGGCCTCGACGTCCCGGAGCCGGGGGAGTGGATCTACGCCTGGGCCTGGGAGGACGAGTCCGCCGGCCGGATCCGCGCCCGGGGCTTCCCGGGGCGCGGGGACGGCGTCGACGAGGACGAGGCCACCGGCGCGGCGGCCCTGCTGCTCACCGCCGAGCTGGGCCGGGCGCTCAACATCGTCCAGGGCCGGGGCTCGCAGATGCTCACGGCTCCCGGCCCGGACGGCGTCGTCGAACTGGGCGGCCGGGTCCGCCTCGAAGGCACCCTGACCCGCTGAATCCGATACGGGGCGGTCTTCCGCCGTTCCGGTGGGTCAGGCGCTCAGCGAGAACTCGCCCGACAGCTCCCGGAACATCGCCCCGTTGAAGTCGAACGCCCGCTTGCACTCGTCGACGATCCGCCGCTTCTCCAGCTCGTCGGCGGCGACGGCGTCGAGCAGTTCCCGGTAGGCCCGCTTGAAGGCGGCCGGGTTCGGGATCGCGTCGAAGACGTAGAACCGCACCCCGTCGCCCTTGCGCGCGAAGCCCCAGGCGCGCTCCGCCCGGTCGCGGATGATCTGGCCGCCGGACAGGTCGCCCAGGTAGCGGGTGTAGTGATGGGCCACGTACCCGCCCGGCCAGTCGCGGGCGCACTCGGCGATCCGCGCCGCGTACGCCCGGGTGGCCGGCAGTGCCGAGACCCCGGCCCGCCAGTCGGCCCCGCGCAGATGCGCGAGATCCCGCTCCAGCGCCTCCGTACGGAACAGCTCCGGCTGGACGAAGGGGCCCGCGACCGGATCGGGCCGCAGGGCCCCGGCGCCGTCCTCCAGCGCCCGGTAGACGAACCAGAGCTGCTCCGTGTAGCGCGTGTACGCGTCGACACCGAGGCGGCCGCCGAGGAGGTCGGTCATGAACCCCGACGTCTCGGCCTCCGTGTGCTGCTCGTGCGAGGCCGTGCGGATGAGCGTCGAGAAGGGCGTGGTCAAGACGTGCCTCCGGGACCGTAGGGGTCGAAGAACCACCGTGATCGTGCCGACTCGGGCCGTCCCCGGTCAACCGGTTCCCGACAACCTGTCGGTAAAAACGCTACCCCTCGGCCGGATCACGGCAAGGTGAGGATCTCCGCCCCGGTCTCCGTCACCACCAGGGTGTGCTCGAACTGCGCGGTCCGCTTCCGGTCCTTGGTCACCACGGTCCAGCCGTCGTCCCACAGGTCGTAGTCGTGGCTGCCGAGGGTCAGCATCGGCTCGATGGTGAAGGTCATGCCCGTCTTGATCACCGTGGTGTGGTGCGGCGAGTCGTAGTGCGGCACGATCAGGCCCGAGTGGAACGCCGTGCTGATGCCGTGCCCGGTGAAGTCGCGCACGACGCCGTAGCCGAAGCGCTTGGCGTACGACTCGATGACCCGGCCGATGATGTTGATCTGGCGGCCCGGCCGGACCGCCTTGATGGCCCGGTTCAGCGATTCCCGGGTCCGCTCGACGAGCAGCCGCGACTCCTCGTCGACGTCGCCGCACAGGTAGGTGGCGTTGTTGTCGCCGTGCACCCCGCCGATGTACGCGGTGACGTCGAGGTTGACGATGTCGCCGTCCTTCAGGACGGTCGAGTCGGGGATGCCGTGGCAGATGACCTCGTTGACCGAGGTGCACAGCGACTTCGGGAAGCCGCGGTAGCCGAGCGTCGACGGATAGGCCCCGTGGTCGCACAGGAACTCGTGCGCCACCCGGTCCAGCTCGTCGGTGGTGACACCCGGGGCGATGATCTTCGCGGCCTCCTCCATCGCCTGTGCGGCGAGGCGGCCGGCGATCCGCATCCGCTCGATGGTGTCGGCGTCCTGCACCTCGGGTCCGGTGTACGGAGCGGGCGCGGGCTTGCCGACGTACTCGGGGCGGCGGATGGACCCCGGAACGGCACGGTGGGGGGACAGCTCCCCCGGTACGAGAAGCGACTGGCCAGACATGTCAGCGAGTCTAACTACCGTGTACGGGGCAGCATGGTGACGGAGGAAGGAGCCGAGATGGCCCTGTTCAAGAAGCGCACGGTCGGCAAGCCGGGCGAGTGGTACTACTGCCTGGAGCACAAGAAGGTCGAGGAAGGGCCCGAGTGCCCGGCCAAGAACCGCTTCGGCCCCTACGCCGGCCGTGAGGAGGCCGCCCACGCCATGGAGAGCGCGAAGGAACGCAACCTGGAATGGGACACGGACCCCCGCTGGCACGACAAGGCGGGCAAGGGCGACGAAGAGCCGGGCGACTGACGAGGCCGCGGGCTTCCCGGGCCCGGCCCAGCGGCTTCCCGGGCGCGGCCTAGCCGCCGGGGAATCGCGCGGTGGCCAGGACCGTGCCGTCCGGGGCCAGCAGCCGGGCGCCGGTCGCCGACGCCGGGTCGGTCCCGGCCGGCGCGCCCCAGTAGCCGTAGCCGTCGTGGAGCCGGAACGAGCCCACCGGCACCGTGGACCCGTCGGCCCGGACGAGCACGCAGCGCACCGGGCCCGCGCCCGCGCCGGGCAGCTCGACCGTCATGTAGACCCAGCCTGTGGCGCCCGCGCCGGCCGGATGGGCGTAGATCCGGCCCACCTCGTGGCCGCCGCCCGGGGCGACCAGGGCCGCCTCGTGCAGGGCCGCCGGCACCCGCTGGGCCACCACCGCCGCCGGGCCCTCCACCGCGGTGCCGACCGCCCAGCCGCCGAACGCGCAGGCCACCGCCGCGGCCGCGCCGGCCGCCGCGAGCCGCAGCCGCCGGGCCCGCAGCCGGGTCCGGGACGGGTGAGCCGGGGCCCGGGCCGGGGCCTCGGCCCCGGGGGCCTCCGACGCCTCCGGGGCCACGCCCAGCGCCCGTACCACCCGGCTCTCGAACCCGACCGGAGGCTCGGCCTCCGGCAGCAGTGCGAGCAGCCCGTCGCCGACGGCGTTCAGCCGCTCCACGTACTCCCGGCAGTCCGGGCAGCGGTCCAGATGGGCGACGGCCTCGGCCCGCTCCCGGGCCGGCAGGGCGCCGAGCGCCAGCTCCGCGTCGAGCTCGCGCAGCCGCGCGCACGCGGGGCCGCGACCGCGCTCGCTCCCGTTCCCGTTCCCGTTCCCGGTCATGTCCGCCACCTCCCCTCGGGCTGCTCATCGGGCTCCAGGAGGGCCCGGACCTTGAGCGTTCCCGTCCGGATGCGGGTCTTGGCCGTGCCGAGCGGGATGTCCTCCGCACCGGCGACCTCCCGCGCGGTCATCCCGTAGATCCCGGCCATCACCAGCGCCCGGGCCTGTTCCCGGGGCAGCTCCGCAACCGCCCGCCGGACCCGCGCCGCGCTGTCGTCGGCGAGCGCGCGCCGTTCGGGGGTGTCGGTGACGACGCCGAGCAGCGCGTCCAGGTCCTCCGGGGCGACCGGGCTGGCCCGCCGGGCACGGATCGCGTCGACGGCCAGGTGGTGGGCGATGGCCGTCAGCCAGGTCCGTACCGAACCGCGCCGCGGGTCGTACATCTGGGCGTGCCGCCAGGCCCGCTCGAAGGTCTGCTGGGCGATGTCCTCGGCGAGCTGCGGATCGCCCACGACGGCCACCGCCACACCGAAGACCGCCCGCTGGAAACGGCGCACGAAGGCCACCGCGATCTCGGGGTCGCCCGTCGGCAGCCCGGAGAGCAGGGCTTCGTCGCTGGTCCGCCCCAGCGGACCGAACGGTGGGCTGGTGTGCCGCATACCGGTGATACGTCTCATCGCGCCAAAGGGATTTCCTCCCGCCAGAGCCATTGTCCGCCGGTTCGCGGGACCCGGGGCAATCCCGTGGGGCGCCGGGGCCGTATCCCCCTCAGGGGGTACGACACGGAGGACCGATCATGAAGGACACCATCCACACCCTCCTCCCGAACACCCGGCGGCGCATGGTCTTCGGCCTCACCGCCGCGGGCATGACCGCCCTGCTCGCCGCCTGCGGAGCGAACAACGGCAGCGGCGGCACCACGACCACCACCCCGCCGCCGTCCGCGGCCGCCGGGACCCCGGTCGCGGCGAAGCTCGTCGACTTCCACATCACGCTCTCGACGCACCGGTTCACGGCCGGCCCGTACACCTTCACCGCCAAGAACGACGGCAAGACCGAGCACGCCCTGGAGGTCGAGGGCAACGGTGCCGACCACCGCACCCCGGGGATCATGCCGGGGCACTCGGCGACCCTCACCGTGAACCTGAAGTCCGGCACGTACGAGGTCTACTGCCCGATCGACGGGCACAAGGAGCTCGGTATGAAGACGGACATCACGGTCGGCGCCGCGCACGCCGCGGTGAACAAGGCCCCGGAGCACAGCCCGGCCCAGACCCCGGCGCCGAGCAATGGCTACTGACCCGCGGGCCGTGACCGTGCTCGTCCTGCGTCTCGCCGGCGCGGGCCTCACGGGCGCCATGGCCGCCATCCATCTGCGCCTGTGGGCCGACGGCTACCGGGAGCTCGCCGCCATCGGCCCGCTCTTCCTGCTGAACGGGATCCTCGGCGGTCTGCTCGCACTCGCCCTGCTCGCCGCCCCGGCCCGGCTGCTCCGGCCGGTCGCCGGCCTCACCGCGGCCTTCGTCGCGGGCACGCTGGGCGCGCTGTTCCTGAGCCTGACCGTCGGCCTGTTCGGGTTCACCGAGTCCTGGCGGGCCGAGTTCGTCACCGCGGCCGTCGTCGTCGAGGCGGCGGCCGTCGCCGTGCTGACGGCCCTGGCGGTGGCCGCGCGCCACCGCCCCCGTTGAGCGGCCGGAGGCCGGGTCACGCGGTGGCCGCGGCCGCCTCCTGCTGCGCCTTGCGGGCCAGCGCGTCCGCGTCCGTCTCCGCGTCGTACGCGAGCAGCTTCGGCAGCGTGAGGCACAGCAGCCCCACCGACGCCACGCACGCCAGACCGCCCGACCAGATCGACGCCCGGGTGCCCGTCCAGCCGGCCAGGGAGCCCGCCCGGACCTGCCCCAGCTGCGGGCCGACGCTGTACGAGAGGAGCTCGATGCCCGCGAGCCGGCCGCGCAGCTCCTCCGGGATGGTCTGGTTCCAGATCGTGGCCCGGCCGAGCCCGCTCAGCATGTCGCCGGCGCCCGCGACCGCCAGGCACAGCAGCACCAGCCACACGTTCCCGAACCAGCCGGCCGCCGCGATGGCCGCGCCCCAGACGGTCGCCCCGGCCACCACCAGGAGCCCGTGCCGCCGGACCCGCGAGGTCCAGCCGCTGGTCACCCCGAGCACCAGCGAGCCCACCGCGCCGGCCGCGTACATGAGGCCGAGCGACCACTCGGCGTGCAGCTCGTCCGCCAGGAACGGGAAGATCGTGTTCGGGAACGCGAAGAACATCGCCGCCAGGTCGATCGCGTACGTGCCGAGCAGCACCGGCCGCGACCACGCGTACCGCGCGCCCTCGGCGATCCCGCGCAGCGACGGCTTGTCGGCGTCGTGCGCGGCCGGCGCGGGCGAGAGCCCCCGGCACAGCAGCACCGACACCAGATAGCCGGCCACGGTCACCCCGTACGCGGCGGCGTGCCCCGCGTACGCCACCACCAGGCCCGCGAGCGCCGGGCCCGCGATCGAACCGACCTGCCAGCGCAGCGAGTTGAGCGCGGCCGCCGCGGTCTGCTGCTCGTGCGGAACGATCCGGGCGAGCAGCGAGTCGAGCGCCGGCCGCTGGAGCCCGGTGAGCGCCGACACGGCGGCCGCGACCACGTACAGCGGCCACAGCAGGGGGTGCGGGAGCAGCGCGTTCAGCAGCAGGATCAGGGCGAGGAGCCCGAGGCCCGCCTCCGTCGCCACGATCACCTTGCGCCGGTCGACGGCGTCCGCGAGCGCCCCGCCGTACAGCCCGAAGACCACCAGCGGGACCAGCTCCACGGCGCCCATCGCGCCGACGGCGAAGGGGGAGCCGGTCAGTTCCTTGATCTGGAGCGGCAGTGCGATCAGCGCCATGAAGGACGCGAAGACGGTGATGGTGCCCTGCACCAGCAGCAGGCGGAAGTCGGCGGAGGCGCGCCAGGGCGCGAGGTCGGGAAGCAGGGCGGCGAGTCGTCTCACGGTGGGTCATGCTCGGTGGCCCGCAGGGCGCGGGGCAACCGATTAACGCCCGCCGCTTCCAGGCCCCGAGGTCCCGGCGCCTGATGGGGCGGGATCCGTCCTCACCAGCGGTCCGGCGGCGGGGCGGTCAGATGGTCGGCGAGCCGGGACAGCCGGTCGCGGAAGCGGAGCCGGCCGCTCCGAGGGGCGGGCGGCAGACAGTTCTCCCCGGTCGCCGCGCTCACCAGGTGCTGCACGGTGTCCAGATCGACCCCCGCGTCCGCCGTCACCGTCAGCGTCTCGTGCGCGAGCCCGCCCACCTCCGGGTCGCCGTGGTCCAGGGACAGCACCGTCGCCCCCGCCCGCCGCGCGTCGTGCACCCGCTCCAGGAGCCCCTCGCCCGGCCGCGCCGGCGCCACCATCAGCAGCGTCGCGCCCCGCCCCGCCGACGCGATCCGGCCGAGCCCGACCGCCAGGTGCGCCGGGTCGCCGGGCCGGACCCGGTGGCGTACGAGCGTGGGCGCCAGCTCCGGCCGGCCGGACCAGACGGACTCGTCGACGAGGTGCGCGGCCAGGTGCCACGGCTCGTACTCCTCCGTGCCGACGAGCAGCAGCCCGCCGCCGTGCGACACGACCGAGGAGCGGAGGGAACCGGCGAAGTGGCGGGCGGCCGCCGGCCACTGCGTACCGGCGAGCACTTCGCGCAGCAGCGCGACACGTACGGCGTCCATGGCCCCGCATGCTGCCCCGGGCCGGTGTCCGCGCGCGGGCGGTTCGGGGCGGACTCACCCGGACGGGTCCGCGCCCGGCGACCGGTCAGTAATGTCGGGGCCATGACTTCCTCCACCAGCCCCATCCCCGTCCCTGCCGGCTCCAGCCCCGAGACCGCGAGCGCCAAGCCCGCGCCGAAGGACCCCTGGGACCTCCCCGACGTCTCCGGGCTCGTCGTCGGCGTCCTCGGCGGCACCGGCGACCAGGGCCGCGGCCTCGCCTACCGCCTCGCCAAGGCCGGCCAGCGAGTGGTCATCGGCTCCCGCGCGGCCGACCGCGCCGAGGCCGCCGCCGCCGAGCTGGGCCTCGGCGTCGAGGGCGCGGACAACGCCGCGTGCGCCCGCCGCAGCGACATCGTGATCGTCGCCGTGCCGTGGGACGGGCACGCCGCGACCCTGGAGGCGCTGCGCGAGGAACTGGCCGGCAAGCTCGTCGTCGACTGCGTGAACCCGCTCGGCTTCGACAAGAAGGGCGCCTACGCGCTCAAGCCCGCCGAGGGCTCCGCCGCCGAGCAGGCCGCCGCGCTGCTGCCCGGCTCGCGGGTGACGGCCGCCTTCCACCACCTGTCGGCGGTGCTGCTCCAGGACGCCTCGGTCGACGCCATCGACACCGATGTGATGGTGCTCGGCGAGGAGCGCGCCGACGTGGAGATCGTGCAGGCCCTGGCGGGCCGGATCCCCGGCATGCGCGGCATCTTCGCGGGCCGGCTGCGCAACGCCCACCAGGTCGAATCGCTGGTCGCCAACCTGATCTCGGTCAACCGCCGCTACAAGGCGCACGCGGGCCTGCGCGTCACAGACGTCTGATCCGGAGCGCGCTCCGGAGCGGGTGCTTCGGAGCGTCCGCTCCGACCGGAGGGCCGCGCGCGGCGCGCGAGGGGCATGGGGGACACTGGACGGGCACATCACCCGTATGCGGACGGACAGGAGCCGACCCATGCCCCGCCTTGCCCTCTACGCCCTGATCGTCTGCGCGCTCGCCGTGGCCGCGGCCGTCCTCTCCTTCGTCCAGGGCAACCTGATCGGCATCGTCTGGGTGCTGCTCGCGGGCCTGTCGTCGAACATGGCGTGGTTCTACATCAAGCGCTCCCGCATGGCCGGCGCGGGCGCCGAGCAGCAGGCCTGACACCCGCCGTGGTGGCGGGTCAGACGCGGCAGAACTCCGGGGCCGGCTCCCAGAACCGGTAGAGGGCCGAACCGCAGACGCGGGACAGCTCCGGCACGCCGAGCGTCTGCAGCAGGGTGTTGATCGTGCCGAAGAACGCGCTGTGGAGCGGCGGGACGAACAGCAGCGCGACGATGATGAAGAAGCCGTAGGGCGCGTACGGCTCGACCCGCCGCTTGATCCCGTACGACAGCCAGGGCTCGATCACCCCGTAGCCGTCCAGGCCCGGCACCGGCAGCAGATTCAGCAGCGAGGCCGTGACCTGCAGGAACGCCAGGAACGCGAGCGCGTACTGGAACGGCCGCGGCACCCCGTCGAGCGCGTGCAGCCAGAACGGCGCGGTGCACACGACGGCGAACAGGACGTTGGTGAGCGGGCCGGCCGCCGAGATCAGACTGTGCTTCCAGCGGCCGTGCACCCGGCCCCGGTCGATGAACACCGCGCCGCCCGGCAGACCGATGCCGCCCAGCATCAGGAACAGCACCGGGATGACGATGCTCAGCCACGCGTGGGTGTACGCGAGCGGGTTCAGGGTCAGATAGCCGCGGGCGCCGACCGTGATGTCCCCGCCGTGCAGCGCGGTGCGGGCGTGCGCGTACTCGTGGAGACAGAGCGAGACGATCCACGCCGAGGTGACGAAGAGGAACACCGCGATGGCCGGGGAGGCCGCGAAGTCCGTCCACACGGCCCAGCCGGTGACGGCCATGACCGCGAGGATCGCCAGGAAGACGGGGCTGACACGCCGCTCGTCGTGGCGAGGGGTGGTCGTGGACATGAGGGGTCTCCCGGGTGCGGTGGGGCGTCGGTCGTCGCGTACGTGCCGGAAACGTACCGGGTCGTGCCGCGGGTTCCTGCCCTGGACGGCCTTTCCGTACCCGCCGCTCACGGAGAATGGCCCCGTGCGCTATTCGGTCCTCGGCCCCACCCGGGCCCACACGTCAGACGGAACGCAGGGACGTACGGCCCCGTCGGGCGCCCCGGCGCCCGGTGCCGACGCGTCCGCCCCGCCCGCCGGGGACGGGGCGCCGGTGGCCGTCGGCGGCCCGCGGGTGCGCGCGCTGCTCACCGTGCTCGCGCTGCGGGCCGGGCGGCCGGTGCCGGTCGGGGTGCTCGTCGACGAGGTGTGGGGCGCCGAACCGCCCGCCGACGCCGTCGCCGCGCTCCAGGCCCTGGTCGGCAGGCTGCGCCGGGCCCTCGGCCACGAGCGGGTGGTGTCCGCCGACGGCGGCTACCGGCTGGCCGCCGCACCCGAGGACGTCGACGCCCACCGCTTCACCCGGCTCGCCGCCGACGGCGTACGGGAACTGGACGCGGGCCGCCCCGGCCGCGCCGCCGCCCTCCTCGACGAGGCCCTGGCGCTGTGGACCGGCCCGGCCCTCGCCGACCTGCCCGACCGCGCGGCCGAGGCCGCCCGCTGGGAGGCCCGCCGGCTCGGCGCCCGCCGGGCCAGGCTCGCCGCCGCGCTCGCGCTCGGCGAGGGCGACGCCGTCCTGCCGGAGCTGGACGCGCTGGGCGCGGAGCACCCGCTCGACGAACCGCTCCAGGCGCTGCGGATCCGCGCGCTGACCGCGGCGGGGCGGCCGGCCGAGGCGCTGGCGGTGTACGAGACGGTACGGCGCGGGCTCGCGGACCGTCTCGGCGCCGACCCGTCGCCCGAACTGCGCGGCCTGCACGCCGCGTTGCTGAAGGGGCGGGCCGCCGGACGGTCCACCACGGCCGGGCCCGGACCCGGCGGCCGGGGCGGCGGCAATCTGCGCGCCCGCCTCACCAGCTTCGTCGGCCGCGAGGACGACCTCGCCGCCCTCCACGACGCCCTCGGCGGCACCCGGCTCGTCACCCTCCTCGGACCCGGCGGCGCCGGCAAGACCCGCCTCTCCCAGGAGGCCGCCGAACGGGCCGCCGGGCAGTGGCCCGACGGCGCCTGGTTCGTCGAACTCGCCCCCGTCACCGACCCGGAGGCCGTCACCGAAGCCGTCCTCGACGCGCTCGGCGCCCGCGAGACCGTGCTGCGCGGCGCCGGTGCCGAGGAGCTCCGCCACCCCGAGGACGCGGCCGGCCGGCTCGTCGAACACTGCGCGGGCCGCCGCCTGTTGCTGCTCCTGGACAACTGCGAGCACGTGGTGGGCGCGGTCGCGGAACTGGTGGAGCGGGTCCTCGCCCGCTGCCCGGGCGTGACAGTGCTCGCGACGAGCCGCGAACCCCTCGGCGTACCCGGCGAGTCGACGCTCCCCGTCGGGCCGCTGCCGCGCGACACCGCCGTCCGGCTCTTCGGCGAGCGCGGCGCGGCCGTGCGGCCCGGCTTCCGGGTGACCGACGACGAGGCCGCCGCGGACGAGATCGTCCGCCGCCTCGACGGGCTGCCGCTCGCCATCGAACTGGCCGCCGCCCGGCTGCGGTTGCTCACCCCGCGCCAGATCGCCGACCGGCTCGACGACCGGTTCCGGCTGCTGACCTCCGGCGCCCGGACGGTCCTGCCGCGCCAGCAGACCCTGCGCGCGGTCGTCGACTGGTCCTGGGACCTCCTCGACGCCCCCGAACGCGCCGTCCTGCGGCGCCTCGCGGTCTTCACCGGCGGCTGCGACCTGGAGGCGGCCGAGGACGTGTGCGCCGGCCCGGCCGTGGGGGAAGGCGCCGGCCCCGGCGCCGTCGGTGCCGTCGCTGCCTCCGACGTCCTCGACCTGCTCGGCTCGCTCGTCGACAAGTCGCTCGTGGTCGCCGCCGAGGACGGCACCGGCATGCGCTACGGCCTCCTGGAGACCGTCGCCGAGTACGCGGCCGAACGGCTCGACGAGGCCGGTGAGCGCGAGGCCGCCGAACGCCGTCACCTCGTCCACTACCGCGAGTTCGCCCGCCGCACCGACCCCGAGCTGCGCACCGGCCGGCAGGCCGCCGCGATGGCCCGGTTCGCCGCCGAGTACGGCAACCTGCGCACCGCGCTGCGGACCGCCGTACGGCTGCGCGACGAGCACGAGGGCCTGATCCTCGTGCACGCGCTGCTCTGGTACTGGACCATGCGCGACCTGCGCGCCGACGCCCTGCACTGGGCCGAGGCCGTCGCCGCGCTCGGCCCCGACCCCTTCGGGCCGTCCGCCGCCCCCGTCGTCCCCCTGTACGAGCCGTGCACGGCCGCCCCGCCGCCGCTCGGCGAGGACCAGCTGTGGGAGGCCCGGCGCGGGGTGCGGCTGATCGAACTGCTCAACATGGACTACGAGACCGGGTTCTGGGTCAGCCCCGACGGCCTCGCCCGGCTGCGGCTGATCACCGGCGCCTACCCGCCCGGCCTGCCGCAGATCTGCCGGCTGCCCGGCTCCCTCACCGTGTTCGCCATGATCCTCACCAGCGAGACCGGCCATATGCACGCGGCCCTCGACGCCAACGTCGACACCTGCCGCCGCCTCGGCCACGAATGGGAACTCGCCAACGCGCTCCAGACGCGGGCCAACCTGCTCGCCAACCGTGCCGTGTGGGCCGGCCGCGCGGCGGCCGACGCCGACGAGGCCCTGGAGATCTTCGTCCGGCTCGACGACGCCTGGGGCGCGGCCGAAGCGCTGTCCTCGCGGGGCGAGGCGCGCGAGCGGAGGCTCGAATTCGCGGGCGCCGCCGAGGACTTCGAGGCCGCCATCGAGTACGCGCGGCGGATCGGGGCGCAGTCCCAGATGGGGCTGCTGCGCGCCCGCTACGCCGACATGCTGGCCGAGACCGGCCGCCGGGAGGACGCCGAACGCATCCTGCGCGAGGTGGTGGAGGGCGAGTACAGCCGCAGCCATCCGCCGACGCTGGCCGCCCGGATCTTCCTGGCGATCCTGCTCGCCCGTACCGGCCGCACCGGCGAGGCGCGGGGGTATCTGACGCAGCTCCTCGAGGAGTTCAACACGGAGGCCTTCTCGCTCTTCGAAGGGTTCACCATCGGCACCCTGGCCTGGGTGGACGACCTCGACGGCGACTACGCCGCCGGTCTCGTCCGGGCCCGGCAGGCGTACGACAGCGCGCTGAGCGCCCTGTCGCGGACGGTGGCCCCCGAGATGCCGGCGGCCCATCTCCTCACCGCCGCCTGGGCGCTGGCCGGGCTCGGCGGGCGGGAGCGGGCCCGGGCCGCGGCGATGCTCCTCGGCGCGTACGAGCGGCTGCAGCCGCCCCAGCATCTGGCGCACCCGGTCGAACGGGAGAACCGGGAGCGGGCGACCGCCCTCACCCGGACGGCGCTCGCCGACGACGCCGCGTTCGAGGCCGCGCACGCCGAAGGCGGCGTCCTCACCCTGGAGGACGCCGCCGCTCTGCTCGCCCGAGCCGTCGACGCGATACGGGAGTGATCCGGCCCCGGCCGCGTACGCGCTGTCGTCGTGCCCCCGTCCTGGACCGTTCAGGTCAGGTCTTCTTACGGAACTTGGCGACCGCGAGCGGGGCCATGACCGCGGTGATGGCGACCGACCAGCCCAGCGTCATCCACACCGAGTGGGCGAGCGGGCCGCCGTTGATCAGGGCGCGGGAGGAGTCGGCCAGGGCCGACAGCGGGTTGTAGTCGGTGAAGGCCTGCAGCCAGCCGGGCATCGTGGTCGGCGGCGCGAAGATCGACGAGCCGAACTGGAGCGGCATCAGCACGATCATCGCCATGCCCTGGACGGCCTGCGCCGTCTTCATCGTCAGCCCGAGCAGGATGAAGATCCACATCAGGGAGGCGCCGAACACCATCGACAGGCCGATGGCGCCGAACAGTCCGAGGACCGAGGTGTGGATCTGCAGCCCGAGCAGGAAGCCCATGCCGAGCAGGATCGCGGTGGCGATCAGCATGCGGCCGATCTCGACGACGATCTTCGCGATGAGGACGGACGAGCGGGCGATGGGCATGGTCCGGAACCGGTCCATGACGCCCTTCTTGAAGTCGTCGTTGATGCCGGTGCCGACGCCCATCGCGATGTTCATGCCCATCATGGCCATCAGGCCGGGCACGACGTAGTTGACGTACGCGTCGTTGTTGCCCTTGCCGGCGATCGCGCCGCCGAAGACGTACACGAAGAGCAGTACGAACACGATCGGCATGAAGACGGCGTCGAACATCGACTCCGGGTCCTGCTTGATCTGGAGCATGTTGCGGCGGGCGAGGGCGCCGATGTGGCGGAGGTTGGCCCGCAGGCCGATCCGGCCGTCGTCGGCGCGGGTGCCGGAGCCGGGACCGGGGTCGGAACCGGCTCTGGACGAGGGCCGCTTGGCGAGCGAGGAGGTGGAGGCGGACGCGGGGCCGCGGCCGTCCGCGGGGGACTGGGGCAGGGTGCCGGCGCTCATGCGGCGATCTCCTCGGTGATCGTGTCGGACGGGACGGACGGGGCGGCCTCGGACGTCTTCTCGCCGGTGATGGCGAGGAACACCTCGTCGAGGCTGGGCAGTTGGGTGCCGATGTCGGCGATGCCGAAGCCGCGGGCGCCGAACAGTCCCACGACGGCGGTCAGTTGCTCGTCGGTGAGGATTGGTACGTCGAGCGTGCCCGTGCCGTCCTCGACGGTGGCACCGGCCGGGCCGTCGAGCCCGGTCTCGCGCAGCGCCGCCGCCATGGCGGGCAGGTCGGCCGGGTCGGCCGGACGGATGCGCAGGGTGCGGCCGGCGACCCGGGTCTTCAGCTCGTCGACCCCGCCGCTGGCGACGACCCGGCCGCGGTCGATGACGGTCAGCTCGGAGGCCAGCTGCTCGGCCTCCTCCATGTACTGGGTGGTGAGCAGCACGGTCGCGCCGTCGGCGACCATGCGCTGCACCTCCTCCCAGACCTCGTTGCGGGTGCGCGGGTCCAGGCCGGTGGTGGGCTCGTCCAGGTAGAGCACGGCGGGCCGGCCGATCATCGAGGCGGCCAGGTCCAGCCGGCGCCGCATGCCGCCGGAGTACGTCATGGCCGGGCGCTTGGCGGCCTCGGTGAGCGAGAAGCGCTCCAGCATCGCGTCGGCGCGGCGGCGGGCCTCGGCGCGGGAGAGATCGAGCAGCCGCCCGATCATGTACAGGTTCTCCCGGCCGGACAGCTTCTCGTCGACCGAGGCGTACTGGCCGGTCAGCCCGATGGTGCGGCGCAGCTGGCGCGGCTGGCGCACCACGTCGTACCCGGCGACGACGGCCGTCCCGGCGTCCGGGACGATCAGCGTGGACAGGCAGCGGACCAGGGTCGTCTTGCCGGCGCCGTTGGGGCCGAGGACCCCGAGGACGGTGCCCTCGCGGACGTCCAGGTCGATCCCGTCGACGGCCTTCGTCGCGCCGAAGTGCTTCACGAGGCCCCGTACCTCGATGGCGTGGGTGTGTGATCGCGTCATGTCCCCAAGGGAACCGGGGCTCACCGACAGGCCGCCGACAACCGGCCGACACCCCTGCCGGCAGGCACCGACAACCGCAGACAGCCACCGACAGCCACCGGCAGCCGCGGACAAGCGCCGACAAGGCGACGCGCGCATCCGTGTGTACCGACGCGGACAGCCCGCCGACGGGGGACGGTCGGCGGGCTGTCGTGGTGCCGGGAGTGGCTCGGGTGCCGCCGAAGCGGCGGGTGGAACCAGTAGGACTAGTGGAAGGTGTGCTCCTCGGCGGGGAACGCCCCGCCGGACACGTCCTCCGCGAAGGCCCGGGCGGCGTCGCCGAGGGTCTCGCGCAGGTTGGCGTACTGCTTGGTGAAGCGCGGCACCTTGCCGCCGGTCAGCCCGGCCATGTCGGTCCACACGAGGACCTGCGCGTCCGTGCCGGCGCCCGCGCCGATGCCGATGGTCGGGATGTGCAGCGAGCGGGTGACCTCGGCGGCCAGCTCGGCCGGGACCAGCTCCAGGACGACGGCGAAGGCGCCCGCGTCCTGGGCGGCCTTGGCGTCGCGCAGCAGCTGGTGCGCGGACTCGTCGCCGCGGCCCTGTACCCGGTAGCCCATGGTGTTGACGGACTGCGGGGTCAGGCCGAGGTGGGACATGACCGGGATGCCGGACCGGACCAGCAGCTCGGTCTGCGGCAGCGAGCGCTCGCCGCCCTCCAGCTTGATCGCGCCGACGCCCGCCTCCTTGATCAGCCGGGTGGCGTTGCGCAGGGCCTGGACGGGCCCTTCCTGGTACGAGCCGAAGGTCAGGTCGGCGACGACCAGGGCACGCCGGGTGCCGCGGACGACGGCGGCGGACAGGAAGGTCATCTCGTCCATCGTGACGGGCACGGTGGTGTCGTAGCCGAGATGACAGTTGCCCATGGAGTCGCCGACGAGGATCACCGGGATGCCGGCCTCGTCGAAGACGGAGGCGGTCATCGCGTCGTAGGCGGTGAGCATGGGCCACTTCTCGCCCCGCGTCTTGGCGGCGGCGATGTCGTGGACGGTGATACGGCGGGTGCCTTTCCCTCCGTACAGCGCCTTGCTGCTGTCGGCGGGCGGTTTCTGGGCAGCCTGAAGCGTCATGGTGAACGGCTCCTCTGTTGTCATCTCGAGGCGCCCTGTGGCGTCCCCGGACCACATCCATGGTGGCACTCGGCGGGGCGGCCGGGGAAGCGGGGCGGCCGGGCGGAGTGGAGTGGCGCTGTTCACACGGGTCCGGCGGCTTCGGTCCGCCGGCGGCTTCGGCCCGGTGGGCAAAGACTCCGTCAGCAGAATTCGATACGAGACGGTCTCGTATCGAAATAGTACTAAGGTGAGGGCCATGTCTCAGCCGACCTCTGTCTCCGCCGTTCCCGGAGCGCCCCGCGTCCCGGAGGCCGTGCACCGCCGCCGCTGGGCGATTCTCGGTGTGCTCATGCTCAGCCTGCTGATCGTCGTTCTCGACAACTCGATCCTCAACGTCGCCGTCAAGACGATCGCCAGCCCCGCTCCCACCGGCATCGGTGCCACGCAGAGCGAGCTGGAATGGGCCATCAACTCGTACACGCTCGTCTTCGCGGGCCTGCTCTTCACCTCCGGCCTGCTCGGCGACCGGCTCGGCCGCAAGAAGGTCCTGCTGTTCGGCATAGCCGTCTTCGGCATCGCCTCCGCGCTCGCCGCCCAGTCCGGCAGCCCGGGCGAGCTGGTCGCCTTCCGGGCCCTGATGGGCCTCGGTGCCGCGTTCGTGATGCCCGCCACCCTCGCCGTCCTCATGAACGTCTTCGAGCGCGAGGAGCAGCCCAAGGCCATCGGTATCTGGGCCGGCAGCGTCGGCCTCGCCATCGCCATCGGCCCCATCACCGGCGGTGCCCTCCTGGAGCACTTCTGGTGGGGCTCGATCTTCCTGGTCAACGTGCCCGTGGTGATCCTCGCCCTGGTCCTGATGATCTGGCTGGTGCCCGACTCCAAGGACCCGAAGCCCGGCCGCGTCGACCTGCCCGGCGTACTGCTGTCCGTCCTCGGTCTCGTCCTGCTGGTCTACGGCATCATCCGCGGCGGCGAGCTGGCCAGCTTCACCGATGTCACCGTGCTGCTCCCGGCGCTCGCGGGCCTCGCCGTCCTCACCGGTTTCGTGCTGTACGAGAAGCGCGCCGCGCACCCCGCGCTCGACGTCTCGTACTTCCGCAAGCCCGCCTTCTCGGCCGCCGTCGCCGCCATCGCGCTGGTGTTCTTCGCCCTCATGGGCGTGACCTTCTTCTCCGCGTTCTACCTGCAGAGCGTGCGCGGCTACAGCGCCCTGGAATCGGGTCTGCTCATCCTGCCGCTCGCCATCGCCCAGATGATCTTCGCGCCGCGCGCCCGGCACGTCGTCGACCGCTTCGGCGCCAAGGCCGTGTGCACGACGGGCATGCTCGCCGTCGCCGTCGGTCTGGCCGCGTTCGCCTTCTTCGACGCGGACACGCCGGTCTGGGTCCTGGAGATCTTCTTCTTCCTCCAGGGCGCCGGCATGGCGCACATCATGCCGCCGGTCACCGTCGCCGTGATGCAGGCGCTGCCGCGCGAGAAGGCCGGCTCCGGTTCCGCCATCAACAACACCTTCCGCCAGGTCGGCGGCGCGCTCGGGGTGGCCGTCCTCGGCTCCGTCCTGTCCAGCACGTACCGCGGCGAGATCGACAGCCACCTCGCCGGGCTCCCGGCGGACCTGCGCGAGAAGGCGGGCGAGTCCATCGAGGCGACGCTCGGCGTCGCGCAGCACCTCGGCCCGGCCGGCCGCGGCCTGGTCACGCCCGCGTACGACGCCTTCCTCGACGCCATGCACGTGACGGCGATGGGCTCGGCCGGTGTCGCCGTCCTGGGCGCGATCGTCGTCGCGCTCTTCCTGCCCGGCCGCACCCCGTCCGGGCCGGTTCCGGCCGGTGCCGTCCCGGGCGCCCGCGCGGAAGCGGGAGAATCGGTTCCGAGGTAGACGGCAGGTCAGGCGGAGGAGGCGGAACGGACGTGTCGCAGGAGACGACGGGGGCGGGGACGACCGGCCCGGCGGCGGTCACGGCGCGGCTCGCGGCAGCACCGGACGGGACGGCGGTACGGGGCGAGGCCGCGGCCATGACCCCGGCCGCCGGGGCCGCCCCCGTCCCCGCGCCCTCCGAGTGTCCCGGCGACGCGGCCCCGTGCGGCGGCCGCCGGGGCCGGCCGCGCAGCGAGGCCGTGGAACGGGCCATTTTCGACGCGGCGGTCGGGATGCTGGAGCACGGCGTCCCGCTCGCCGACCTGTCCATCGAGAAGCTCGCCCGTACCGCCGGGGTCGGCAAGGCCACCATCTACCGCCGCTGGCCCGGCAAGGAAGCCCTGCTCATCGACCTGCTCCGGTCCCTGGAACTCCCCGAACCGGACCTGCCCGGCACCTCCGCCCGCGACGACCTCGTCACGCTCCTGGAGAGCCTGCGGCAACGCGGCATGTTCAAGCGCTCCAACGCGCTGCTGCACAACGTGTTCTCGCAGATGCAGATGTATCCGAAGCTCTGGGACGCGTACCAGCGCACCGTCATCGAACCGCGCCGCCGGATGTCCCTCGACGCCATCCGGCGCGGCATGGCGAACGGCGAGATCCGCCCCGACCTCGACGTCGAACTCGTCAACGACCTCGTCACCGGCCCCCTGCTGCTCCGCTCGGTCATCCGGCCCGGCTCGCCGCTGGAGCCCGGCCTCGCCGAACAGATCGTCGACACCGTTCTGGAGGGTGTCCGTCCAGCCGTCCGTCCGGCCGTCTGACCCGCGGTCTGTCCGGCGGTCCGCCCGGTCGTCCGGCCGGCGGTCCGTCCGGTCGTCCGACCGGGCGGCGCGCCGAAGGTGCCGGCGGCGGCGCCGGGGCGACACCCCGGACGAATGTGCGCGTTCTGTCACAGGCGTACGCACCGCACCACCTGCAGGAACCCGCCACGCGCGTTCGTTCGTCCCTCGATGAGTACGACCGGCGCGGAATCGCCTAGGGTCGGGACCGGGTCGGACAGCAAGGCAGTGAGGACGGCGGCGATGACGCGCGTGGACATGACGGGGACCGAAAGCGGCGGCACGCCGGACCACCACGACTCCGCCCTCCCGCCCGCCGATACTCCCGGACCGGGTAGCCGCCTCGCGCGGCTGCGCCACGACCGCGGCATCTGGCGCCGGGGCGTGATCCTGGCCGTCTGCGCGGTCCTGGTCGCGCTGGTGATGGCTCTTCACTCCGACATCCCGAACCGCGTCGGCAACCTCGGCAGTCTCATCGAGACCTTCCTGCCCTGGTTCGGCGTGTTCGTCCCGGTGATCCTGGTCCTCGCCCTGCTGCGCCGCTCCGCGACGGCGCTGATCGCGCTGATCCTGCCGGCCGTGGTCTGGCTCAACCTCTTCGGCGGACTCGTCGTCGACAAGTCCGCCGACGGCGGCGACCTCACCGTCGTGAGCCACAACGTCAACGCCGACAACCCCGACCCCGGCGAGACGGCCCGTCAGATCGCCGGATCCGGCGTCGACGTGGTGGCCCTGGAAGAGCTCAAGAGCGACATGGTGCCGGCGTACGAGCGGGGCCTGGCCGCCACGTACCCGTACCACTCCGTCCAGGGCACCGTCGGCCTGTGGAGCAAGCACCCGCTGCGCGGCGCCAAGCCCGTCGACATCCGCCTCGGCTGGACCCGCGCCCTGCGCGCCACCGTCGCCGCGCCGTCCGGCGACATCGCCGTCTACGTCGCCCATCTGCCCTCCGTACGGGTCAAGATGAACGCCGGCTTCACCGCCTCCCAGCGCGACACCAGCGCCGACGCCCTGGGCGCGGCGATCTCCCGGGACCCGAACCCGCGCGTCGTGCTCCTCGGCGACCTCAACGGCACCATGAACGACCGCGCCCTGACCGCCGTCACCTCGCAGCTCCGGTCCACCCAGGGCGCGGCGGGCGACGGCTTCGGCTTCAGCTGGCCGGCCTCGTTCCCGATGGCCCGGATCGACCAGATCCTGGTCCGGGGCGTCGAGCCGCTGTCCTCGTGGACCCTCCCGGAGACCCGCAGCGACCACCTTCCGGTGGCCGCGCGTCTGCGTTTCTAGGGCGGACGGAACGGCCCGCCCTCGCCGGTCAGTTCACCGCGTCGAGCTTCGCCCGCTGCTCCGCCGTGAGGTCGAGGTCGACGGCCCCCAGGTTCTCCTCCAGCTGGGCGAGCGACGAGGCGCCGATGAGCGGGATGACCGGGATGTCCCCGCCCATCAGCCAGGACAGCACCACCTGGTTGACGGTGGCGCCGGTCTCCGCAGCCACCTCGCGGACCGCCGCGAGACGCGGCTCGGTGCCCGCGTGCGCGAAGCCGGGGCCGAGCGGCTTGTCGTCCCGTACGTACGCGCCCGCGATCAGCGGTGAGTACGCGACCTGCGTCAGCTCCGGGGTGGCCCGCAGATAGCTGAGCAGATCGCCGCTCACCAGGCCCTGGTTCCCGTCGGGCGAACGCAGGCTCGGGATGTCGGTGCGCTGGCGCAGATAGCTGTGGTGGTGCTGGAGGACCTCGTAGCCGGGCAGGCCGGCCGCCGCGGCGAGGGCGCGGGCGCGTTCGACGCGCCAGGCCCAGTGGTTGCTGGCGCCGAGCAGACCGGCGACCCCGTCCGCGACCACGTCGGCGAAGCCCTGGACGGTCTCCTCCAGCGGGGTGTGCTCGTCCATGATGTGCGCGTACAGCAGGTGGATCCGCTCGACGCCGAGCCGCTCGCGACTGCGCTCCGAGGACTCCCGGATGACCTTGGCGGACAGGCCCTCCACGTCCCGGCTGAAGCCGGAGGCGGGCTGGTTGGGGCGGGCGCCCAGCTTGGTGGCGACGGTGAACTCGTCCCCGACGTTACGGCTCCTCAGCCAGCGGCCGACCAGCTCCTCGCTCTCGCCGCCCTGGGTGCCGTTGACCCAGAACGCGTAGTTGTTGGAGGTGTCGACGAACGTGCCGCCGACCTCGGCGAACCGGTCGAGGAGCGCGAAGGCGGTGTCCTCGTCGACGAGGGTGCCGAAGTTCATGGCCCCGAGGCTCAGCACGCTGACCTCTCGGCGGGTGGCGGGGGAGTTCCCGATGACGCGGTACTTCATGGGGGTTCAGCCTTTCCGGGGTGTCGCTGGTTGCCGGTTGCCGGTTGCGGGTCGCTGGTCGCTCGGCTCGTACGCGAGAGGCCGGCCGCGGGGCGGGCGCCCGGGATCCGGCCGTGGCGGCGGCCGTCGGCAGGGAACACCACCGCCACCGAGTGGTGGACAACGCGAAAGACGGACGATTGCTTCCCGGTCGGCATGTGCGGAATCCCCTTGTCCCGTCAGGGAGTTGGAGAATCCTCCTCGTCTCGCCTGCTCCTCGTCGGGCCGGTGGTCCGCCCAGCGACGACCGTGACGAGGTCGTACGCCCCCTCGGCGGCGGCCGCGCCGATGAGGACGAGTCCGGCGCAGGGGCCGCCCGTGAAGTGGTAGGCGTTCACGGCGGTGACGATCCGGCCGTCCCGGTCCCGGCCGGCGGCCGCCATCGAGTGCCGGTCACCCCGGCAACGGGTGCGCGCGACCTGGGCGGCCGCCTCGACGAGTGCGTGGTCGACGGGGTGGATGGGTGCGGTCATGGGGCTGCCTTCACGGGGGGAGGGTCAGGTGCGTGCCGACGTACGGCGCACTCCCCGTCCTCCCTCAACCGCGTCTCTCCCGCCACTGGTTGGTGATCGGAAGCCGGCGGTCCTTGCCGAAGCCCTTCGCGGAGATCTTGGTGCCCGGCGGGTACTGGCGGCGCTTGTACTCGGCCGTGTCGACCATCCGCAGCGTGCGCGTGACCAGTTCCTCGTCGAAGCCCGCCGCGACGATCTCGTCGCGGCCCCGGTCGCGGTCGACGTACAGCTCCAGGACCCGGTCGAGGACGTCGTAGTCGGGCAGCGAGTCCGTGTCGACCTGGCCGGGGCGGAGTTCGGCGCTCGGGGGCTTGGTGAGGGTGTGCTCCGGGATGGGCGGGGCCTCGCCGCGCGCCTCGGCCGTGGCGTTGCGCCAGCGGGCGAGGCGGTAGACGTCGGATTTGTAGACGTCCTTGATGGGCCCGTACGCGCCGACCGCGTCGCCGTACAGCGTCGAATACCCCACCGCCAGCTCGGACTTGTTGCCGGGCGCGAGGACGAGATGGCCCTCCTGGTTGGACAGCCCCATCAGCAGCGTGCCGCGCAGCCGGGCCTGCAGGTTCTCCTCGGCGAGCCCGGTCAGGCCGAGCGCGCCCATGTACGCGTCGAACATCGGCTCGATCGAGACGGTACGGAAGGGGAGCCCGGTACGGTGGGCCAGCTCGGCGGCGTCGTCGCGGGAGTGGCCCGAGGAGTACGCGGACGGCATCGACACCCCGTACACCTGCGCGGCTCCGAGGGCGTCGCAGGCGATCGCGGCGACCAGCGCCGAGTCGATCCCGCCGGACAGACCGATGAGGACGGACCGGAACCCGTTCTTGGTGACGTACGCGCGCAGTCCCGTCACCAGCGCCGCGTACACCTCCGCGAGATCGTCGAGCGGCTCGGCCACCCCGCCGGTCTCGGCCGGCGCGTACGCGGGCGACGGCTCGGCCGGCAGCACCGCCCGCTCGATCCGCAGCCCGTCGTCCACGACGCTCCCGGGCTCGGGCGCCGCGGGGTCGGTGGCCGGCAGGTCGAGGTCGATGAGGAGGGAGGTCTCGGTGAACTGCGGGGCGCGCGCCAGGACTTCGCCCTCCGCGTCGACGACGATCGAGTCGCCGTCGAAGACCAGCTCGTCCTGGCCGCCGGTCATCGCCACGTACGCCGTGGCACAGCCGGCCTCCCGCGCCCGGGTGCGGACCAGCGCGAGGCGGGTGTCGTCCTTGTTCCGCTCGTACGGCGAGGCGTTGACCGACAGGAGCAGCCCGGCGCGCGCGGCCCGCGCCGCCGGCACCCGGCCGCCGTCCTGCCACAGGTCCTCGCAGATCGCGAGGGCGACGTCGACGCCGCGCACGCGGATCACGGGCAGGGTGTCGCCGCGCACGAAGTAGCGGTACTCGTCGAAGACGCCGTAGTTGGGCAGATGATGCTTGGCGAACCGCAGCACCACCTCGCCCCGGTGCAGCACCGCCGCCGCGTTCAGCGGCGACCCGGCGGGCCGCCCGAGCCGCGGCTCGTCCCGCTCGGACCGGTCGAGATACCCGACCACCACCGGAAGCTCCCCGAGCCCTTCGCCGTTCAGCCGCCCGGCGAGCGCCCGCAGGGCGTCCCGGGACGCCTCGACGAACGAGGGCCGCAGCGCCAGATCCTCGACCGGATACCCGGTCAGCGCCATCTCGGGAAACGCGACCAGATGCGCACCGCCCTCGGCGGCCCGCCGGGTCCAGCGGAGGACGGCCTCCGCGTTCCCGTGGAGATCCCCGACGGTCGAGTCGATCTGCTGAAGCGCGAGTCGTAGCTGTCGTCGCTGAGACACGCCCCCAGTCTAATCGTCAACCCGACGTTATGGGTTTCCGACGCGTTACGTCCCTCCGGCTCGGATGAACGGCTGTGCCGACGGCCACGACGACCCGTCCATCAAGCCTGACCGGCCTGCGCCTTGACGGATCCGGCCGGGCGGCATGCCCTCTCGGATATCCGGGGGATCATATGCTTGCGCACGTGATTGCTTCGGAGATGGCGTCCTCGGGCGATGTCGGCATTATTTCCCTGATTGTTTTCTTCCTTGTCGGGACTTTTGGGGCTGTGGTGCTCCTGAATGTCAGGGGTGTTGCCGACGAATTCCATCGATTTATGTCCCCCTCGTGGTTCGGAACACTCGGTCTCACCTCGGCAGGGATGGCCAGGGCCCTGGGCGGTGTGGTGGCCGTGGTGGCGTTCGCCAATTTCGTCGCCAGGATCGGCTCGCTGCTTCTCTAGACTCGCCGTTTCCGCGGGATGGG
The DNA here is from genome assembly GCF_040635425.1 of Streptomyces laurentii. Lineage (NCBI taxonomy): Bacteria > Bacillati > Actinomycetota > Actinomycetes > Kitasatosporales > Streptomycetaceae > Streptomyces > Streptomyces laurentii. The sequence goes on from NZ_JBEYHT010000008.1 coordinate 167,731, forward strand.
GTCCGGATGCGGCCGATGACGCGAAAGCGCGAGCCGCGATCCGCCGGTCGCCGGCAGTGATTCCGGAGTGCCGTGAGCCGGTGGCCGGTCGCGCCGCGGCGATGAGCGCCGCGGTGACCGGCCGCCGGCGTCGGGGTCCGTGAACTCCGGACCCGCTACTTCGCGCGGTAGCCGAGCGTCGTCATCATGCCCGACTCCGAGTGGTACACGTTGTGGCAGTGGATCATCCACAGGCCCGGGTTGTCAGTGTCGAAGTCCATCGTCAGCTTGCGGCCCGGCAGGATGATCGAGGTGTCCTTGCGGACGCCGTTGGCCAGCGCGAACGTGTGGCCGTGCAGGTGGAGCGGGTGCCACATGGTCGTGCCGTTGGTGAACTCGATCCGGACCCGCTCGCCCGCCTCGACGTCGTAGCGCCGGGCCGGGTCGTACGGCTTGCCGTCGAAGCCCCAGTCGTACTTCATCATCCCGCCGGTCAGCCGGATCTTGATCGTCCGGTCCGGGGTGCGGGCCGCGAGGGCCGTGCCCGGCGCGGGCTTCAGGCGTTCGGCGGTGAGCACCCGGCCGTCCAGTTCCTTCGGGCGGATGCCGGGGGCCGGCGCGTCGCCCTTGCCGGTGCGGAGCAGGGCGAGGCCGGTGGCCCGCTTGCCCTCGGCGAGCGCGGTGAGCGGGAAGACGCCGTCCTTGACGGTGACGAGGACGTCGTAGCGCTCGCCCATGCCGAGCAGCAGCGCGTCGGTCGTCGCGTGGGTGACGGGGAAGCCGTCGGTGTGGGTCACCGTCATCTCGTGGCCGCCGAGCGCGACGCGGAAGGCGGTGTCGCCGCCCGCGTTGACGATGCGGATCCGCACCCGGTCGCCGGGCTTGGCCGTGAACTCGCTCGGGGCGTCCGGGACCCGGCCGTTGACCAGGTAGTACGGATACTTCACATCGCCCGCGTCGCCGCCGAGCAGTTCGCTGGTGGCGCCCATCATCATCCGGGACGGGCCGGTCGGCCGAGCGGGCGGAGTCGAGGCCTTGGACGCCCCGGACCGGGTCATCGACATGGAGCCGTGGTCCATCCCCGGCATGCTCCCCATGTCGTGTCCCTCGCCACCGCCCATGCCGCCCATGCCCTTGCGCAGCTCGGCGAGTACGGCCTCCGGCGTCGAGCCGTCCATCCCGTCGACCCAGTCGTCGAGGACGACGACCCACTCCTTGTCGTACCCGAGCGGCTCCTTCGGGTCCTCGACGATCAGCGGCGCGTACAGGCCCCGGTCCTGCTGGACGCCGGAGTGCGGGTGGAACCAGTACGTGCCGGGGTGCGGGACCGTGAAGCGGTACGCGAACTCCCCGCCCGGCCGGATCGCCGGCTGGGTGACGCTCGGCACCCCGTCCATGTCGTTGCGCAGGGCGAGGCCGTGCCAGTGCAGCGAGGTCGTGTCGGGGAGGTGGTTGGCGAGGGTGAGGGCCAGCGTGTCGCCCGCCGTGACCCGCACCTCCTTGCCCGGCAGGACGTCCCCGTACGCCCAGGTCCGGGCGGTGCGGCCGGCGCCGAGGTCCACGGTGGCGGGGGTGGCGGTGAGCTTGACGGTACGGACCGGGCCGCCCTTGCCCGGAGTGCGCTTGGCCTCGGCGGCGGCGACCTCGGGGCCCCGCGGGGAGACGTACGCGGCGCCCGGGGACGGGGCCGGGTCGCTCGAACAGGCGGCGAGCAGACCGGTGCCCGCGGCGGCGAGCCCGGCGCCGAGGACGGAACGGCGGGTGAACGGGGTGGAAGACATGGCGGAACGCGCCTCTCGTACGAGGAGAGAAGGGAAACGGGAACGCTTCTCCAGCCCGTTCCGCCTAAATGCGCAGGACCGCCACCCGGTCGAGGACCGCGAGCCCCGGCGGCGGCTGCGGCCACGCGATCCAGCGCACGCCCGCCGGGCCCGCCCCGAGCCGCCCGGCCCGGCGGCGGCGCGCCCAGAGCAGCAGCGCGCCGCCGAGTACCACCACAAGCCCGCCGAGCACGGCGAGGCAGACGGCCAGCGGGCCACCGGTGCCGTGGGAGGGCGCGTTCGAGTGGTGCGACGGGGCGGGGGCGGCGGAGTCCGCCTCGGCCGTCTGTCGTTGCGTCAGGCCGTGGTGCCCGTGCTGTCCCTGAGTCCCCTGGGCGGCGGACGCCGCCAGCCGCGGCAGCGCCGAGGCGTCATGCCCCGTCGGCCCGTGCCCCATCGTGTGCATCGTGACCAGGCCGAGCAGCATCGCCGCGAGCAGCAACAGCCGCTCCACGCCCCGGGCCCGCCTCGTCTCCGACATACCGGGCAGCATACCCCCACCCCGTATTGCGCCCGGCGAGCCCCCTTCGGCGGGAGCACTCTTTCGGACACGCCGGTCATCGGCCTCGTGACGATCACTGACGATCCGTCGGAGCCGACGAGGCTCCGGGCCCCGGCCGTGCCGGGGGCCCGGAGCCCACAGGAGGAGGGAGCGAGGGCGTCAGTGGGTCGTGTAGACGCTCTCGACGAACTTCGCCAGCTGCTCGTCCGTCAGATGCTGCGCCAGATCGGCCTCGCTGATCATGCCGACGAGCTTCTTCTGCTCGTCGATGACCGGCAGCCGCTTGATCCGGTGCCCCTGCATCTCGTCGAGCACCTCGGTCACGTCCGCGCCGGTCTCGATCCAGCGTGGGGTGCCCTGGGCCAGTTCGCCGCAGGTGATCTTCGCGGGGTCGTGGCCCTCGGCCACGCAGCGGACCACGATGTCGCGGTCGGTGACGATCCCGCAGAGCCGTTCGTTGCTGTCGGCGATGGGCAGGGCGCCCACGTCGAGATCGCGCATCAGCTGGGCGGCGCGGTCGAGTGTCTCGTGAGCCGGGATCCACTGGGCCCCCGGATGCATGATGTCCTTCGCCGTGGTCATGGACTCGCGCCCCTTTCGTCGCACGTGGTACGTCGTCGAAACGTTGTCGAACGTCGTTGCAGAACGTCGTGGTACGCCGTGCGCGGCCGACCGGCCATCGCCTCCAGCGGACTCCGGCGAAGGCGACGATCCGTGCGCCGCCGTCGTACACACGCCCCCGGGCTCTTTCATTGTCCGCGCGTGACGCGGCCCCCGCGACCCCGGCGGAAAGCGGGGTCACGGGGGCCGTCGTCAGGCGGCCCGTACACGTGCGTCCGAGGTGTGTACGGGCCGTACGGCGGGCGAGGCTACGCGCCGCGCGCCTTCAGCATGTCCGCCATCAGCTTGATCTCGGCGGCCTGGCCGTCGACCATGCCCTGCGCGAGGTCCCGCTCGACGCCGGGCTCGCACTTGTCCACGCAGCCCTGGGCCATGTGGATGCCGCCCTTGTGGTGCTCGGTCATCAGCTTCAGGTAGAGCACCTCGGCCTCGCGGCCGGACGCCTTGCGCAGCTGGTCCAGTTGGGTGCGGGTGGCCATGCCGGGCATCAGCGCGCCGTCCTCGGCGGCCGGGTCGGCGGCGCTCATGTCGCCCATGCCCATCCAGGCCATCGGCGCCTGGTCGGCCTGCACCTTCGGCAGCCGCCACAGGTCGAGCCAGCCCAGCATCATGCCGCGCTGGTTGGCCTGGGTGTTGGCGATGTCGTACGCGAGGCGGCGCACGTCCTCGTCCGTCGTCCGGTCGCGGACGATGAACGACATCTCGACGGCCTGCTGGTGATGGACCGACATGTCACGGGCGAAGCCCGCGTCCGCCGACTCCGTCGTCGGCGTGTGGGTCCTGGGGGAGCGGTCGGCGGAGGCGAAGGTGACCGCGCCGCCGGCGAACAGCAGCGCGAGGACCACGGCGGTGACGGACGCCCACTGTGTCCGGTTCAGTTTCACTGGCCCATCGCCTTGCCGCCCTGGCCGCTCGCGTCGACACCACCGGTGCAGGCGGCGCCCGGCTCGGGCGTCTGCGGGCCGTTGACGTACTTGGTGAAGAAGGCGTCGACGCGCGGGTCGCTCGCGCCGTCCACGGTCACCTGCTTGCCCCAGGCGCTCAGCATGATCGCGCCGGACTGGTCGTCGACCGGGCTCATCAGCGAGTACGGGGTCTTCTTGACCTTCGCGCTCAGCTTGTCGAGGTCGCCCTTGTCGGCCTTCTTGTTGTACGTCACCCACACGGCGCCGTGCTCCAGGGAGTGCACGGCGTGGTTCTTGGCCAGCGGCTTGTCGTAGACGTCGCCGTTGCAGTTCTGCCAGATCGGGTGGTGGTCGCCGCCGACCGGCGGGTTCATCTTGTACGTGACGGGGGTCTCGACGTGGTTGCGGCCCAGGTCCTTGGCGTCCCAGTCCTTCTCGCCCTCGATGGGGGCCTTGGCGGCGGCCGCCTCCTGGTCCTTCTTCTCGCTCTGCTTGTTGATCGCCCAGCCGCCGAAGCCGACGAGGCTGAGCACGACGACGGCGGACACGCCGATCGTCAGGATGCGGTTGCGGCGCTCGCGGGCCTGCTCGGCGCGGCGCATCTCCTCTATTCGGGCGCGGCGGTCGGCGTTGGTGGAGCGGTTCGCGGCCATGGTGAATGTCGTCCTTCGGAAAGTTTCGGAAGCGGGAAAAAGACACGGCGAACGGATGCGTGCGGGGGCCCTCGGCCCTTCGCACGCCCGGCGGCTTACGTCCGCAGTACTTGAAGGACGTGGAGGTCCGGCGCACGGGGCTGGGCGCCGGACCGGGACACCCGGCCGGTCAGGTGCGGCGCGGTGAGCTGGGGGAGCCGGCCCGCGAGGTGCGGGGGCGCGTCGTGCGGCGGCGCGCCGAGCACGACGGGGGAGAGGGCGGGGAAGAGCGAGCAGCCGCCGGGTTCGTACGGGCAGCTGTACCGCGGCTCGCCCCGGAAGGCCGGTACGGTCCGGCCCAGCGGCCCCGGTGTCCCGAACGCGCCCGGTGCGCCCGGCGCACCGAGTGCCCCCGGCGTGCCCGGGGCAGCCGCCATCTCCGCGCGTACGGCCGCCTGCGCGGCAGCCGTCCAGCGGTCGTGCGGGGCCCCGTGATGGTCCCGGGCGGCGGCCGGGGCGCCGAGCAGCCCCAGGCAGAGCGCGAGCGCGCCGAGGAGCGTCACCACGGCACTCGCCAGTGCCAGGGGACGCGCGTGTCGGGGCGGGCCGTCGAGCCGGAAGGCTCCCATGGGCGCCGATCGTAGTGGCAGAAGGGCCTCTGTGGGCCGAACGGGTGAGCAACGGCTGACCGGGAAGCCCGGCCGGCGGCCCGTACCGGACCGGTCCCGGACCCGTCCCGCGTTACGCGCGTCACACCGGAGCGGGCACTATGGGGGTGCGGCATCGAGCCGACATGAGCGCGCAACACGAGGGTGCGATCGCCCGAAACCATGTGGTGGGATTGTCCATGTGCCCCCCGATGCGTCCGAGGCGGTGGGAGCAGGTGGCCTGACCAGCGAGGATGGGTGTGAGAATGGACAAGCAGCAGGAGTTTGTGCTCCGTACGCTCGAGGAGCGTGACATCCGTTTCGTGCGGCTGTGGTTCACGGACGTACTGGGCTTCCTGAAGTCGGTCGCCGTGGCACCCGCCGAGCTGGAGCAGGCCTTCGACGAGGGCATCGGCTTCGACGGCTCGGCGATCGAGGGCTTCGCCCGGGTCTACGAGTCCGACATGATCGCCAAGCCGGACCCCGGCACGTTCCAGATCCTGCCGTGGCGCGCGGAGGCCCCGGGCACCGCGCGGATGTTCTGCGACATCCTCATGCCGGACGGCTCGCCGTCCTTCGCGGACCCGCGCTACGTCCTCAAGCGGGCCCTCGCCAAGACCTCGGACCTGGGCTTCACCTTCTACACCCACCCCGAGATCGAGTTCTTCCTGCTGAAGGACAAGCCGCTGGACGGCTCCCGGCCGACCCCGGCCGACAACTCCGGCTACTTCGACCACACCCCGCAGAACGTCGGCATGGACTTCCGCCGGCAGGCGATCACCATGCTGGAGTCGATGGGCATCTCGGTGGAGTTCAGCCACCACGAGGGCGCGCCGGGCCAGCAGGAGATCGACCTGCGCTACGCGGACGCGCTGTCCACGGCCGACAACATCATGACCTTCCGGCTGATCATGAAGCAGGTCGCGCTGGAACAGGGCGTGCAGGCCACCTTCATGCCGAAGCCGTTCTCCGAGTTCCCGGGCTCGGGCATGCACACCCACCTCTCCCTCTTCGAGGGCGACCGCAACGCGTTCTACGAGTCGGGCGCCGAGTACCAGCTGTCCAAGGTGGGGCGTTCCTTCATCGCGGGCCTGCTGCGGCACGCGGCGGAGACGGCGGCGGTCACCAACCAGTGGGTCAACTCGTACAAGCGCATCTGGGGCGGCTCCGGCCGCACCGCCGGCTCGGGCGGCGAGGCCCCGGCGTACATCTGCTGGGGCCACAACAACCGCTCCGCGCTGATCCGCGTGCCCATGTACAAGCCGGGCAAGACGGGCTCCTCCCGGGTCGAGGTCCGCTCCATCGACTCCGGCGCCAACCCGTACCTGACGTACGCGGTCCTGCTCGCCGCCGGTCTGAAGGGCATCGAGGAGGGCTACGAACTCCCGGCGGGCGCCGACGACGACGTCTGGGCGCTGAGCGACGCCGAGCGCCGCGCGATGGGCATCGAGCCGCTGCCGCAGAACCTGGGCGAGTCGATCGCGCTGATGGAGCGCAGCGAACTGGTCGCGGAGACGCTCGGCGAACACGTCTTCGACTTCTTCCTGCGCAACAAGAAGCAGGAGTGGGAGGAGTACCGCTCCGAGGTCACCGCCTTCGAACGCCGCAAGAACCTGCCGGTGCTGTAAGCCCGGGGCGAGTGAGCGCACAGGGCCGGCGGTCGTGAACCGCCGGCCCTGAGCCGTCTCCCGTGCCCGGGCCGTCCTGGGGCCGTCAGGCCCCGTAGCGGCGGCGGAGATCCGCGAGGGACGTGTCGACCCGCTCCCGGTCGTAGCCCCGCCACGCGATCCGGAACTGCGGCGGAGGAACAGGGGACTTGGTGGCGAACAGGGTGCTGATGTACGCGTCGACCTCGTGACGGTCGTAGCCTCGCCGTACCAGTTCGAAACCGATGGCTTCCACTGCGCGGCCCCCTCTCCCCGGTGTGCTCTTCGAGCAGCGTAGACGTCTACGCGGCGGGCCGGGGCGCCGGGCGGGTCTTCGGCCGGGCGTGGAAGGTCAAGGCCTCCGTCAGGGGGCGGTGCTTGGTCTTCTGGACGGCGGCGATGCGCCAGTCGCCGCCGGCCGTACGGATCAGGGTGTACGTGGCAAGCTTGCCGAGCCGGCGCGGGCGGGCGCCCTTGTGGACCTCGCCCCGGGTGACCGCGATCGCGGTGTCCGGGCCGGGGAAGCGCAGGTCGAGGAGGTCGACGGTGAGGTGCGTGCCCTTCAGGAAGCTCTCGAAGAGGGCCTGGTGGGCGCCGCCGATCTCGGCGGGGCCGTGGTAGACGGTGCCGGTGAAGGTGACGTCGGTGGCGTCCTCGGTGAAGTGGGCGCCGCACGCGGCCCCGTCGCCCCGGGCCCAGGCGGCGGCGCTGGACTCCAGCAGGGCACGGATCGCGGCGGTGTCGTTCTCCCGGGCGGGGGTGGTGGACGCGGCGGACATGGTGGTGCTCCCTTCGGTGACCGGTGGTATCTTCTCGAAGGAAGTCACTTCTTCCAGGAAGTCTCTTCCTTGAGGAAGGGGTTAGAGTGGGGGGTATCCCGTGTCAACGCCTTCGATGCCGACCGACGCGAGCGAGATCTACCGGCGCTACCTCAGCGCCGTGATGCTGCACGGCCACGCCGGCGCCCGGGCCGTCGACCTCGGCGCCACCGACCTCTACGCGCTCAACATCCTCGATCTGACCGGTCCGTTGACCCCCGGCGAACTCGGCGCCCGCACCGGGCTGACCACCGGTCCCACCACCCGGCTCGTCGACCGGCTGGAGAAGGCCGGCTACGTCCGCCGCGCCGCCGATCCCGCCGACCGGCGCAAGGTCATCGTCGAGCCCGTCGGCCGGCCCGGCGGGCTCGACCGGACGCTCGACCCCGCCCGGCGCCGGATCGCCGCCCTCCTCGGCGGCTACACGCCCGAGCAACTCACCGTCCTCTTCGACTACTTCACCCGCGCCGCCGAGGCCTACCGCGAGTCCGCCGAGGAACTCCAGGACGGCCCGGGGAAGTCGGCCTGACCAGCGGTTAAATCCGTTGCGCCGTACGCCCGGAGGCGCTGACACTTCCCCGCGTGACAGACACCCATGACACCGGCCACCCGAACGACGCGGACGCCGTACCGCCCCTCGTGACCGCCCGGCTGCTGCTGCACCCGCTCACCGCCGCCGAGGCCCGCCGCGTCACCGAGAGCGCCCCCGCGCCCGGCGACCGCTGGGCCGAGGGATATCCGGCCCCCGGCGACATCGCGGGCACCGGCAACTTCCTGCGCGGGGTCGCCGAACGGGGCGACCCCGGGGTCTGGCGCGCGTACGAGATCCGGCAGCCGGCCGACGGCCTCGCCGTCGGCGGCATCGGCTTCCACGGCCCGCCGGACGCCGACGGCGTGGTCACCATCGGCTACGGCCTGGTCCCCGCCGTCCGCGGCCGGGGGTACGCCTCCGAGTCGCTGCGCGCCCTGATCGCCCGCGCCCGCGAGGCGGGCGCCACGGCCGTCCGCGGCGACGCCGACCTCGACAACGTGGCCTCCCAGCGCGTGATGGAGGCCGCGGGCATGGCGTACGAGGGCGAGGACGAGCGGGTCCGCGACTACCGGGTGGTGTTCACCGACCGCGGGTGACCGCTCCCGTTCCGGCCCGACCTCCGCCCCGGCCCCGGCCGTGACGCGCCCCGCCGGACCGGCCCTCAGCGTTCCGTCAGCTCCGACGGCGCCTCCTGCACCGCCCACCCGTTGCCGTCCGGGTCCGTGAAGGTCAGGAACGCGTTCCAGACTCCGCCCCGGCCCGGCGCCCAGCCCTCCGCGCCCACGTGCATCACCGGCGACACCGCCACCCCGGCCGCCAGCAGCTTCTCGCGCGCCGCCTCGATGTCGGTGACGCACAGCTGGAGGCCCTGCAGCGAGCCCGGGGGCATCTCGCGGGTGCCCGGGAACGGGGGCATGCCCTGGATCAGGGCGAGCGAGCAGCGCGAGCCCGGCGGGGTGGTCTGGACGATCCGGACGCCCGGGGCGACCTCCTGGTCCAGGTCGACCGCGAAGCCGAGCTTCGTCTCGTAGAACTCCTTGGCCCGGTCCAGGTCGGCGACGGGCACCGGGACGACTTCCAGGGTCCAGTGCACGGCCACATCCCCTCGTCGCGTACGGGTTCCCTGCCACCCTCGCGCACCGGCCGCCCCGACGCACCCGGAAGACCTTTCGCGGCGCCAGGCCCCCTCGCGTACCCGGAAAGCCCCCGCCGCCCCGGGCTCGCCCGTCTACCGGGCCTCCGCGCGCACCCGGAAGGGGTCCGCGGTACTAGGCTCGCTCGCGGACCGATCGGGCGGTGGAGGGAGCGGCGGGATGACGGCGCCGGGACGCAGGAGCAGTACGTTCACCCGGCTGCTGCGGCACGGGTTCACCGACCCGTCCGCCGCCGAGCGGCTGTTCGACCTCGACGAGCTCGCCGCCCTGCGCGGCGACGCCGTCCTCCTCGACGCCCTCGGCGCCACCGCCGACCCGGACCTCGCGCTGCGCGGCCTGGTCCGCCTGGTCGAGGCCCAGCTGCCCGCCGACCGGCCCGCGCTCACCACCACGCTCCTCTCCGCGAAGCCGTTCCGCGACCGGCTGCTCGGCGTCCTCGGCACCTCCGAGGCGCTCGCCGACCACCTCGCACGGCACCCCCACGACTGGCAGGCCCTGGTCACCTACGAGGCGGCCGACCTGCACCCGGGTCTCACCGAGTTCGAGCGCGGGCTCGCCGAGGTGACCGACCCGGTCTCGCTGCGCGTCGCCTACCGCCGCTGTCTGCTCGGGATCGCCGCCCGCGACGTGTGCGGCACCACCGACGTCGCCCAGGCCGCCGCCGAACTGGCCGACCTCGCCACCGCCACCCTGCGCGCCGCGCTCGCGCTCGCCGAGGCCGCCGCGCCCGAGGACGCCGCCCGGTGCCGGCTCGCCGTGATCGCCATGGGCAAGTGCGGCGGCCGCGAGCTGAACTACGTCTCCGACGTGGACGTCATCTTCGTCGGCGAGCCCACCGACGAGGCCCGCGAACGCGACGGCGGCGAGGCCCAGGCCGTCCAGGCGGCGACCCGGCTGGCCTCCCACCTGATGCGGATCTGCTCGGAGACCACGGTCGAGGGCGTCATCTGGCCGGTCGACGCCAACCTCCGCCCCGAGGGCCGCAACGGCCCGCTGGTCCGCACCCTCTCCTCCCACCTCGCCTACTACCAGCGCTGGGCCAAGACCTGGGAGTTCCAGGCCCTCCTGAAGGCCCGCGCGGTGGCCGGCGACCCGGAGCTCGGCACCGCGTACCTCGACGCCGTCTCCCCGATGGTCTGGCAGGCCGCCGAGCGCGAGAACTTCGTCACCGACGTCCAGAAGATGCGCCGCCGGGTCGTCGACAACATCCCGCCCGGCCAGGTCGAACGCGAACTCAAGCTCGGCCCGGGCGGTCTGCGCGACGTCGAGTTCGCCGTCCAGCTCCTCCAGCTGGTGCACGGCCGCAGCGACGCCACCCTGCACAGCCCCACCACCCTCGACGCGCTCGCCGCCCTCGCCGCCGGCGGCTATGTGGGCCGCGCCGACGCCGCCCAGCTCGACGAGGCGTACCGCTTCCTGCGTGCCATGGAGCACCGCATCCAGCTCTTCCGGCTGCGCCGCACCCACCTCGTCCCCGAGGGCGAGGAGGATCTGCGCCGCCTCGGCCGCTCGCTGGGCCTGCGCACCGACCCGGTGTCCGCGCTCGGCCGCGAGTGGAAGCGGCACGCGGCGGTGGTCCGCCGGCTGCACGAGAAACTCTTCTACCGGCCGCTGCTCGACGCGGTCGCCCAGCTCGCCCCCGGCGAGATCCGGCTCAGCCCGAAGGCCGCCGGCCAGCGCCTCGAAGCCCTCGGATACGCCGACCCGGCCGCCGCCCTGCGCCACCTGGAGGCGCTGTCCTCCGGCGTCAGCCGCAAGGCCGCCATCCAGCGCACCCTGCTGCCCGTGCTGCTCGGCTGGTTCGCCGACTCCGCCGACCCCGACGCGGGCCTGCTCGGCTTCCGCAAGGTGTCCGACGCGCTCGGCAAGACCCCCTGGTACCTGCGGCTGCTCCGCGACGAGGGCGCCGCCGCCGAGAACCTCGCCCGGGTCCTGTCCGCCGGCCGGCTCGCCCCCGACCTGCTGCTGCGCGCCCCCGAGGCGGTCGCCATCCTCGGCGACCCCGAGGGCCTCACCCCGCGCGGCCGCGCGCACCTGGAGCAGGAGGTGCTCGCCGCGGTGGGCCGCGCCGACGGCGCCGAGCAGGCGGTGGCGGCGGCCCGCGGGGTACGGCGCCGGGAGCTGTTCCGTACCGCCGCGGCCGACCTCATCGGCTCGTACGGCACCGAGGAGAACCCCCGCGAGCCCGACCCCGGCGCCCTGGTCGACCGGGTCGGTCAGGCCGTCACCGACCTCAACGCGGCCACGATCGCCGGCGCGCTGCGCGCCGCCGTCCGCGCCGAGTGGGGCGACGAGCTGCCGACCCGGTTCGCCGTCATCGGCATGGGCCGCTTCGGCGGCCACGAGCTCGGCTACGGCTCCGACGCCGACGTGCTCTTCGTCCACGAGCCACGCGAGGGCGTCGACGAACAGGAGGCCGCCCAGGCCGCGAACCGGGTCGTCACCGAGATGCGCCGGCTGCTCCAGCTGCCGACCGCCGACCCGCCGCTGCTCATCGACGCCGACCTGCGCCCCGAGGGCAAGAGCGGCCCGATGGTGCGCACCCTGAAGTCGTACGAGGCGTACTACCGGCGCTGGTCGCTGGTCTGGGAGAGCCAGGCCCTGCTGCGCGCCGCGCCGATGGCCGGCGACGAGAAGCTGGGCGAGCGCTTCATCGGGCTCGTCGACCCGCTGCGCTACCCGGCCGAGGGGCTCGGCGAGGACGCCGCGCGCGAGATCCGCCGGCTGAAGGCCCGGATGGAGACCGAGCGGCTGCCGCGCGGCGCCGACCCGACGCTCCACGCCAAGCTGGGCCGGGGCGGGCTGAGCGACGTCGAGTGGACGGTGCAGCTGATCCAGATGCGGCACGGCTGGGCCGAGCCGGGCCTGCGCACCACCCGGACCCGCGAGGCGCTGTCCGCCGCCCACGCGGCGGGGCTGATCGGCACGGACGAGGCGCAGATCCTGGACGAGGCGTGGGTGCTGGCCACCCGGGTGCGCAACGCGGTGATGCTGGTCCGCGGCCGGGCCGGGGACACCTTCCCGTCCGAGCCGCGCGAGCTGGCGGCGGTGGGCCGCTACCTCGGGTACGGGCCGGGGCACGTCGGCGAGATGGTCGACGACTACCGCCGGGTCACGCGCCGGGCGCGGGCGGTGATGGAGGAGCTGTTCTACGGGGCGTGACGCCCTTGCGGGGGACCAGCGAGCCGAGGGCGGCCACGAGGACGACGAGGCCGAGCGACGGCAGCGGGAGGACCGCGCCGGGCACGTCGTCGATCACGTCGAGGTCGTGCCAGACGGCCGTGATCCAGGCGACGGTCCCCACCAGGACCGGGATCCCGACCCGCCGCTCGCCCGCGATGCGCAGGCCCGCCCACAGCACCAGCGGCAGCACGAGCGCGGTGTTGACGAGGGCGGTGGTGAACGCCTGGTCCGCGCCGTAGCCCTGGGGGCTCCCCAGGGTGGCGGAGGCCTGCGCGCTGAAGCCGAGCCGCAGGGTGTCGGACAGGATCAGATGCGCCGCGGCGACGGCGAGCGAGGCGACGGCGAGCGTTTTCAGCGCCCGCGATACGAGGATCACGAACGCGACTATACGTACGGTGTATACACACCATGAATAGTGGGGGGTGAGGAAGGCCCGTCGTCCTGAACCGCTTCAGGTGACGGGCCCGATGAGGACGTCCCGCTGCCGGCCCCCGCTACCGCCCGGAACCCACCCGCTCCGGGGAGTCCCGTATACCGGTGTCGGCCGGATCCGCGTCCTCGGCGCCGCCCCCCGCCTCCCGCTCCGCCGCCACCAGGACCGGCCGGGCGCCGCGCGCCGTCGACGCCGCGGGCTCCACCAGCTTCGGCAGCCGGTGCGGATGCGCGCCGTACCAGAAGTACGAGACCGCGAAGCCGAACGTCAGGCAGAGCGTGCCGCCCACCGCGTCCATCCAGAAGTGGTTGGCGGTGGCCACGATGACGACCAGGGTCGCCGTCGGGTAGAGCAGACCGAGGATCCGCGCCCACGGCGCCTTCGCCAGCAGGAAGATGGTCAGCCCGCACCACAGCGACCAGCCGATGTGCATCGACGGCATCGCCGCGTACTGGTTCGACATGTGCTTGAGGTTGCCCGAGGCCATCGAACCCCAGGTGTGGTGCACCAGGACGGTGTCGACGAACTGCCCGCCGTTCATCAGCCGCGGCGGCGCGAGCGGGAACAGGTAGTAGCCGACCAGCGCGACGCCGGTGGTGGCGAACAGGGCCGTGCGGAACGCCGCGTAACGGCCCGGCTGCCAGCGGTACAGCCACACGAGCACACCGATCGTCACGATGAAGTGCAGCGTGGCGTAGTAGTAGTTCATGCCGACGATCAGCCAGGTCACCGAGTTCACGGCCTGGTTGACGGCGTGCTCGAAAGCGAGACCGAGCGCGTGCTCGGTCTGCCAGATCCAGTCGGCGTTCTTCAGCGCCTGGGCCTTCTGCTCGGGCACCGCGTTGCGGATGAGCGAGTACGTCCAGTAGCTGACCGCGATGAGCAGGATCTCGAACCAGATGCGCGGCCGGCGCGGTACGCGGGCCGCCCACGCGGCACGCCAGGACCCGGCATCGGACCGGTCGTCCGCCACGATGGGTGACGACGACGGGGTCGTCCGACATTCCGAAGTCTTCACGGTCGTTTCACCCATGAGAGGAGAGTCTGCCAGATCGCATCCCCTCGACCGATCATCCCTCGGTCGGGTGAGAGGCGCACCCTCTCCGACTTCCGGAGTAGGGGGCTCCCGGGGGCTCCGCGCAGGTCTCGGGGCCGGGGCGGCCCGAGGGGGTGGTTCCGCCCCGAACCGCCGTACGGGAGCTAGGCGGACGCGGGCGGCGCCGACGCGGTCGACCCCCGGACCACCAGCTCCGGCATGAAGACGAACTCGGTGTGCGGGGCGGGCGTCCCGCCGATCTCCTCCAGCAGAGCGCGTACCGCCGCCTGGCCCATCGCCTGGACCGGCTGCCGGATGGTGGTCAGGGGCGGATCGGTGAACGCTATGAGAGGGGAGTCGTCGAAGCCGACGACCGAGACGTCCTGCGGCACCCGCAGCCCCCGCTCCCGGGCCGCCCGGATCGCGCCGAGCGCCATCATGTCGCTCGCGCACACCACCGCGGTGCAGCCCTTGGAGATCAGCGCGCCGGCCGCCGCCTGCCCGCCCTCCAGGCTGTAGAGGGAGTGCTGGATCAGCCCCTCGGTCTCCTCGGGGGAGAGCCCGAACCGTTCCCGCATCCCCTTGGTGAAGCCCTCGATCTTGCGCAGGACGGGCACGAACCGCACCGGGCCGACCGCGAGGCCGATCCGGGTGTGGCCGAGCGCCGCCAGGTGCGTCACCGCGAGCACCATCGCGGCCCGGTCGTCGGGGGAGACGAACGGGGCCCGCACGCGCGGCGAGAAGCCGTTGATGAGGACGAACGGGACGCCCTTGCCGCGCAGTCGGTCGTACCGCGAGGTGTCGGCGGTGGTGTCGGCGTGCAGACCGGAGACGAAGATGATGCCGGCGACGCCGCGCTCCACCAGCATGTCGGTCAGCTCGTCCTCCGTGGACCCGCCGGGGGTCTGGGTGGCGAGCACCGGGGTGTATCCCTGCCGGGTCAGGGCCTGCCCGATGACCTGCGCGAGCGCGGGAAAGATCGGGTTGTCCAGTTCGGGGGTGATCAGCCCGACGAGGCCCGCGCTGCGCCGGGTCAGCCGGACCGGGCGCTCGTAGCCGAGCACGTCGAGTGCGGCCAGCACGGATTCACGGGTGGCCGCGGCCACACCGGGCTTGCCGTTGAGCACGCGGCTGACTGTGGCTTCACTGACCCCCGCCTGGGCTGCGATGTCGGCGAGCCGCGCGGTCATGGAACGGGACTGTACCGGGTACGGATCGTGCGTGCGCAGCGCCCGCCTCTGAGCCGGTCCGGCGCCCGCCCTCGGTACACCCCGTACACGGGCCCGTATCGTTCTTGCGCAAGTTCTTGCAGAAGGTGACACCGTTCCGCCCCTGTCAAGCGGCACGTCGGCAACCTTCGGGACACGCGAATGTAACGATCGATCCTTCTTGCAGAAAATTCCCGCAAGGTCTTTCGGCCGGTTTTCAAGCCTGTTACGTTCCTGCCAGCCCGGCGCGCCGCGAGGGAGCGGTCGCATGAGGAAGGTCAAGGCCCTCGTCCAACCGGGACCATCTGAAGGAGTTCACATGCGGCGTGGCATAGCGGCCACCGCGCTGGTCGCGGCCCTGGGCGTGACCCTGGCGGCGTGCGGAAGCGACGACAAGGGTTCGTCCGGCGGCGGTTCGAAGAGCTCGGGCGAGCTCTCCGGCACGGTCACCTGGTGGGACACCTCCACGGTCGGTTCCGAGGACAAGGTCTTCAAGAAGCTCGCCGAGGACTTCACCAAGAAGCACCCCAAGGTGAAGGTCGAGTACGTCAACGTCCCCTTCGGCGACGCGCAGAACAAGTTCAAGAACGCCGCCCAGTCCGGCTCCGGCGCTCCTGACGTGATCCGCTCCGAGGTCGCCTGGACCCCGGACTTCGCGAACCTCGGCTACCTCGCGCCGCTCGACGGCACCGCCGCGCTGAAGGACGAGGGCGACTTCCTCAAGCAGGCCGCCGCGTCCACCAAGTACAACGGCAAGACCTACGCCGTGCCGCAGGTCATCGACTCCATGGGCATCTTCTACAACAAGAAGATCTTCAAGGACGCCGGTGTCGAGGTCCCCAAGACCATCGACGACCTCAAGTCCGTCTCCGCCCAGATCAAGAAGAAGACCGGCAAGACCGGTCTCTACCTGCGCGGTGACGACGCCTACTGGTTCCTCTCCTTCCTCTACGGCGAGGGCGGCGACCTGGTCAACGCCGACACCAAGACGGTCACCGTCGACAACGCCGCCGGCGTGAAGGCGATGAAGGTCGTCAAGGACCTCGTCGACTCCGGCGCCGCGAAGACCGACGCCACCGACGGCTTCAACAACATGCAGACGGCCTTCAAGGACGGCAAGGTCGCCATGATGATCAACGGCCCGTGGGCCGTCGCCGACACCTACGCCGGCAAGGAGTTCACGGACAAGGCCAACCTGGGCATCGCCCCGGTCCCGGCCGGTTCGGCCGGCCAGGGCGCCCCGCAGGGCGGCCACAACCTCGCCGTCTACGCCGGTTCCAAGAACCTGGACGCCTCCTACGCCTTCGTCGAGTACATGAGCTCGCCCGAGGTCCAGGCCCAGACGGCCAAGGAGCTGAGCCTGCTCCCGACCCGTACCTCGGTCTACGGCGAGCCGGACGTGGCCTCCAACGAGCTGATCACGTTCTTCAAGCCGGTCGTCGACAAGGCCGTCGAGCGTCCCTGGATCCCGGAGACCGGCAGCCTCTTCGCCCCGCTCGTCACCGAGTACACGAAGGTCCTCACCAACCAGACCAGCCCCGAGGCGGGCGTCAAGTCGACGGGTGACGCGTACCGCAAGCTCCTCAAGGGCTGGAAGTAACGGAAAGCGGCGGGCCGCGCGGCACGAGCCGCGCGGCCCGGTGAAGCGGGACACGGTGAAGCGGGAAGAGGGAAGGCGGACCGGCTGATGGCTGTGGAAACCAGCAGCCAGTCGGTGGCGAAGGCCGCGGGCGACGACGTCGCCCGCGGCCCGAGCCGCGGGACAGGCCAGCCGCGAGGGAAGGGCAAG